>JAOUJD010000141.1 GCA_029883565.1 Burkholderiaceae bacterium | reverse complement strand
CGACGACACGTCGCCGGACCAGGCGCGGAGCGTGCTGCCCCTCGGGCTGATCGGCGTCTCCTGCTACAACGAGCTGGCGCGGGCAGAACGCGCAGTCGCCGAGGGGGCCGACGCGATCGCCTTCGGCTCGATGTTTCCGTCCAGCACCAAGCCGGCGGCTGTGCGCGCCCCGCTCGAGCTGCTGACGTCGGCGCGCGCGCGCTGGCCGACGCAGCGGGTGATCGCGATCGGAGGCATCGGGCGTGGCAACATCGGCGCTGTCGCCGCGGCCGGCGCCCATGCCGCGGCCGTCATCAGCGCCGTGTTCGACGCGGCGGATCCGGCACGGGCGGCGCGCGAACTGGTCGATCTGTTCAACGAAGGACAACAACAAGATGAGTCGCAACGAGCAGCTGTTTGAACGCGCACAGAGGTCGATCCCGGGCGGCGTGAATTCCCCGGTCAGGGCGTTCCGCTCGGTCGGCGGCACGCCGCGCTTCATCGAGCGGGCCGAGGGTCCGTACTTCTGGGACGCCGACGGCAAGCGCTACATCGACTACATCGGCTCGTGGGGGCCGATGATCCTCGGTCACGGGCATCCGGACGTCGTGCGTGCCGTGCAGGACGCGGCAGCGCGCGGACTGTCGTACGGCGCCCCCACCGAGGCCGAGGTCGAAATGGCCGAACTGCTGCTGAAGCTCGTGCCGTCGATGGAGCAGCTGCGCCTTGTCTCTTCCGGTACCGAGGCGGCAATGAGCGCGATCCGGCTCGCGCGCGGCGCAGCCGGCGGCGGCAAGGGCCGGCGCAAGATCGTCAAGTTCGAGGGCTGCTATCACGGACACGCCGACAGCCTGCTGGTGAAGGCCGGATCAGGCCTGCTGACGTTCGGCAACCCGAGCAGCGCCGGCGTGCCGGCGGAAATCACGCAGCACACGCTCGTGCTCGACTACAACAATGCGCAGCAGCTCGAGGAAGCCTTCGGGCAGCATGCGGACGACATCGCGTGCGTGATCGTGGAGCCCGTGGCGGGAAACATGAACCTGGTGCGCGCCACGCCCGAGTTCCTGCAGGCGATGCGGTCACTGTGCACGCGCCATGGCGCCGTCCTGATCTTCGACGAGGTGATGTCCGGTTTCCGCGTCGCGCTTGGCGGTGCGCAGTCGCTGTACGGGATCGACCCCGACATGACCGTGCTCGGCAAGGTGATCGGCGGCGGCATGCCGGTGGCCGCCTTCGGCGGCAAGCGCGACGTCATGAAGCACCTGGCGCCGCTTGGCTCGGTCTACCAGGCCGGCACGCTGTCGGGCAACCCTGTAGCGGTCGCCTGCGGGATGGCCACATTGAGGCTGGTCCAGCAGCCAGGCTTCTACGATCGCCTGGGTGCCCGGACTGACCGGCTGGTCCGCGGGCTGCTGGCGGCCGCGCAGGAGGCCGCTCCGGCCATCCCGTTTGCAGGCGATGCAGTCGGAGGCATGTTCGGGGTGTACTTCGCGTCACGCCCCCCGGGCAGCTACGCCGAGGTGATGAAGGCAGACAAGGATCGTTTCAACCGCTTCTTCCATGCCATGCTGGACCGTGGCGTGTACCTGGCCCCCTCGGCTTTCGAGGCAGGGTTTGTCTCCATGGCCCATGACGAGGCCGTCATCGACGAGTCCGTGGCGCTCGCACGGGATGCTTTCCGGACGATTGCCGGGGGATGAGTTGAGGTAGAACATCCCCCTTCTCCAAAAAGAGGGAACTTGGCCGCGCTCGGCCTGGACGAAAGAACAATGCCTGCGATCCTGACCGTTTTCTTCGCGCTGCTCGCACTGGCCGCCCAGCCGGCCGCCGCACAGTCGTTGCCCCGCTTCGGTGCCCCGGAAAGGCACGTGGACGCCGAGTTGCTGGCGGCCACCGACGCAATCGTTCCGGGCAAGCCCCTCGTCGTGGGCCTGAAGCTCAAGCACGAGCACGAGTGGCACACGTACTGGCAAGTGCCAGGGGACTCCGGGCTGCCAACGCGGATCGAGTGGCAACTGCCAGCGGGATTCGTCGCGGGCCCGATCGAATGGCCGCATCCGAAACGCCTTCCGGCCGGTCCACTGGTCAACTACGGGTATGAGGGTGAGACCCTGCTCCTCACCACCGTCCAGGTGCCCGCCGACCTTCCCGTCGGCAGGAGCATCACCCTCACCGGCAAGGCCGAATGGCTCGAGTGCAAGGACGTGTGCATTCCCGGCGGCAGCGACATCGCACTGACGCTGCCGGTCAACCCCGCGGCGGGCCCCTCCGGCTCGGCTGCGCTCTTCGAGAGCGCCCGCGCGAAGGTGCCGCAGACAGTGGCCGGCCTGAGCGGCCAGGGAACGATTGAAAACAACCGCATCAAGATCAGCCTCGCCTTGCCCGCGGGCAGGACCGTCGACCGTCTCGAGTTCTTCCCGCTCGAGGACGGCCGGGTCGAGCCTGCCGCGCCGCAGGTCCTGAAGCACGAAGGCACCGCGGTCGAGCTGTACCTGACGGCCGCCCAGCCCGTGAAGGCCGACGCCAAGGCCATCAAGGGCGTCCTCGTCGCGAACGCCGGCCCGGCGTCCGGCGGCTGGGCCGCCACCGTCGACATGCCGCTGATGGCCGGCACGGTGGCGCCGGCCCCTGCGGCCGCTGCCACGACGAATGCCTCGGCCTCCATGTCCCTGCTCGCCGCGCTCAGTGCCGCGCTGCTCGGTGGCCTGATCCTGAACCTGATGCCGTGCGTGTTCCCGGTGCTCTCGCTGAAACTGATCGGCCTGGCGCAGCACCGGACGCACTCCGGCCCGATGGCGGCGCACGGGATCGCGTTCGCGGCCGGCGTGGTCCTGTCGTTCGTGCTCCTCGCCGGCCTGCTGATCGCACTCCAGAAAGCCGGCAGCGCGCTTGGCTGGGGATTCCAGCTGCAGACGCCGTGGGTGGTCGCCAGCCTGACAGTGCTCTTCTTCCTGATCGGGCTGAACCTGCTCGGCGTCTACGAGTTCACCTTCGGCAGCGGCGTGGCCAACACGCGGGCTGCCGACAGCCTCACCGCGAAGTCGGACTGGCGCGGCAGTTTCGGCACTGGGGTGCTGGCGGTGATCGTCGCGTCCCCCTGCACCGCGCCCTTCATGAGCGCCGCGCTGGGCTACGCCATCACGCAACCGGCCGCGATCGCGCTATCGGTCTTCGCCGCGCTCGGCGTCGGCATGGCCCTGCCCTATCTGCTGCTGACGCTGTTCCCCGCCCTGCTCGCCAAGCTGCCGCGACCGGGCCGCTGGATGGAACTGTTCAAGCAGTTCATGGCGTTTCCGATGTTCGCTACCTGCGTCTGGCTGCTGTGGGTGCTGGCCCAGCAGGTCGATGCCAACGGCGTCGCACTCGCGCTCGGCGTGCTGGTTGCGATCGGGTTCTCGGTCTGGGCGTTCGGTCTGTCGCAGCGCGGGTCGTATGTGTTCCGCTGGGTCGCACTGGCCGGTGCGGTGCTGGCTGCGCTGACCTTCGCACCGCTGGCAACGTCGGAACAGACGGCGACCGCCAGGTCGACCGGCGGTGCAAGCTGGGTGGAATATTCCCCGGAGAAGCTGGCGCAACTGACGAGCGAAGGCAAGCCCGTCTTCGTCGACTTCACTGCCGCCTGGTGCGTCACCTGCCAGGTCAACAAGCGCGTCGCGCTGAACACCGACAAGGTGGTCAGCCGCTTCGCGGCAGAAGGCATCATCCGGATGAAGGCAGACTGGACCAACCGCGACGAGCGCATCACAAAGGCGCTCGCCGAATTCGGTCGCAACGGCGTGCCGCTCTACGTCCTGTATGACACGAGCGGCCATCCGACGGTGTTGCCGGAGATCCTGACCGAGGGAACCGTCCTCGCCGCGCTCGACAAGGTCAAGGTCGCTGCTCGATAGGCCGCACCTCGGGTGAGTGCATGAAGCTCGCTGCCGTCCTCGTCGCCAGCCTTGCAGCATTGGCCTCGGTCGCCCAGGCTGCGGCCGTGCCGGGACAGCCTGCGCCGGCGTTCCGCGCAACTGACGTCAACGGACGCGCGGTGTCGCTCGCGGACTTCCGAGGCAAGACCGTCGTGCTCGAGTGGAACAACCCGAACTGCCCGTTCGTGCAGAAGCACTACTCGACCGGCAGCATGCAGGGGCTGCAGCAGACCAGCACCCAGGCCGGCGTCGTCTGGCTTGCGATCAATTCCACCTCCCAGTCGCACTCCGACTACCTGCCTCCGGCGCGTCTGGCAGCCTGGTTCGCCGAACAGAAGGCCGCGCCGACGGCGATCGTGATGGACCCCAAGGGTGACATCGGGCGCGCGTACAGCGCCCGGGTGACTCCGCACATGTTCGTCATCGATCCGAAGGGCATCGTGGCCTACGCGGGCGCGATCGACGACAAGCGCAGCGCGAATCCCGCGGACGTGCCAACTTCGTCGAACCACGTGAAGGCGGCGCTCCGCGACCTCGCGGCGGGCAAGGCTGTCGCGACCGCGGCAACGACCGCCTACGGCTGCACGATCAAGTACGAGTAGACCGCCAGGCGCAGGCGCGGTGCCGCGCTCAACCGGTGTCGTCGGACCCCGGCTCGGTCGCCCGAACCATCCGCGCAAACCACCAGATCGCGCCCGCCGCAAGGCCCATGCCGGTCAGCCACCGGGCGCTCGGGTGGTTCCGCAACGTGCGCGCCGCGAGCCAGACCGCCGACAGCATCCATGGTCGCGCGCCGATGGCGGACACCGACCGTGCGGATTGTTTCAGCAGCAGCCACCGCACGACCTGCAAGGCAGACGATGCGACCCGGCGCGGGGAGACCGCCTCGTCGCGCAGTTGCCCGAGCGCTGCCTGCAGCTGCAGCCGTTGCAGCCCGGCGCGCGCGCACAGCGCCTCGCGGCGCAGCGCAAGCGAATCGGCGTCGGCGCGGCTCATGAGGACTCGCCGGGCGCCCCACGGAGGGCATCGCAGTCCTGCTTCAGCTCATGCAGCGTCGCACCGAACAGCGGCGGAGCCGTGCGCAACTCAGCCGCCGCCACCGCCGCGAAGGCCGCTGCCGCGAGGCCGTACAACAAAGCGACGATCGTCAGCGCCTGCCACCGGTAGGTTTCCCAGAAGATCGCCGCCACCAGCAGAGCCGCGGCAAGCAAAGTCGCCAGCAGCATGACCGCCGCCAACAAGGCGTATGTCAGCCAGCGAACCGCGCGCTGCCTTGCCTCGGTCAGCTCGAGGGCCGCGAGTTCTCCGCGGGTGGCGAGCGCGGCCACGACCAACCCGGCCGCTTCGCGCACCACGCCCCCCGGGAACGCGGGGGCGGGGCGGTCCAGCGGGGCGTCAGTCACTTGCGGTTGACTGCGAGTCCGACCAGAAACGCGACTCCGGCGGCAAGGCCGAGCGCCGTCCACGGATGTTCGTGCACCCACGTGTCGGTCGCGCGCGCGGCCGCCTTCGTCTGTGCCACAGCGCGCTGTTCGAACTCATGCATCGAGTCCTTCGCACGCCGGATGGCCGCCGCCGCACGGCTACGCAGTTCCTTTGCCTCCTCGCCGGTGACCTGCCCGGCCTGGCGCAGCAGATCCTCGGCATCCTGCAACACGGCGTTGACATCGGCCGTCAGACGTTCTTTCGTGACCTTTTCCATCGAACCCTCCTCATCGGCCAGACTGCTTCTTCAAGCTAACCTGAGGCCAGCGTACCGCATTGACAAGGATGAAATGGTGCGCGGACGGGTTAACCCTGTACGCGGACCCACTCCAGTAGCGCATCGAGGGCCGCTTGCGCGGCCCCGGCGTTCGGGTGGTTGACGAATGCGACAACGGCATAGCGCCGCCCGCTCGCCGCCAGCACGTAACCGGCAATGGCGCGCGCATCGGCGAGGAGGCCCGTCTTGATGTGTGCAAAACCGGCGGCAGCGGTGCGCTTGCGCATCGTGCCATCGATGCCGACGAGCGGAAGCGACGACATGAACTCGGGCATCAGCGGCGACCCGTAGGCCGCCACCAGCAGGCGCGCAAGGCCCGAGGTGGTGAGGCGCTCGATGCGCGACAACCCCGCTCCGTTCTCGAGGACGAACTCGCGCGGGGCTAGCCCCTTGCCGACCAACCAGTCGCCAATGACCCGCCGGGCCCGCTCGTCGCTCGCGGGCAGGCGCAAGACTTCGGCGCCGACGGTCAGGAACAACTGCCGCGCCATCACGTTGTTGCTGTACTTGTTGATGTCGCGGATCACTTCCGCCAGCGGTCGCGACTCGTGCTGCGCGATACGGCGCGCATCGGCGGGCGTCGTTCCTCCACGCACCTGCCCCCTCCACACGCCGCCGCTCGCTTCCCACAGCTGCCGGAACACGGCCTGGGCGTACCGCTCGGGCGTCAGCAGGTTCACGTGCCAGACCTTTTCACCGCAGGACAATGGAAAGACTCCGCGGAACTGCGGCCGCATCGGATCCGCGAAATCTCCGCCGAGGCCGGCGCGCCAGTCGTTGCACGGGCCGTCGCTCGCCTTCACGGTAGCGGGAACGTCCATGCCCGCCATGAGGGGCAGCGAATGCACGCGCACCTGGCGCGACACGGCGTCCGGCACGAAGTGAAAACCGACCGCCTTGTAGTTCATCAGCAGCGCATCCGGGCCTGCGTTATAGGGTCGCAGCGCCTCTCCATCGAAGGCGCCGGGGTCGTGCACCACGGGCTCGAACGCAGAGCGGTCAAGCACGAGGTCGCCGCGGATCTCGCTCACGCCGGCGCCCCGGATCGCGTGCACCAGCAACCACAGGTCCTCGACGACCAGGCGCGGGTCGCCGCTGCCGCGCAGCCACAGGTCACCGCGCAGCACGCCCCTTCTGACCGGCGCGTTGATCAGCGCTTCCGTGCGCCATGTGTACTGAGGTCCGAGCAGTTCGAGGCCGGCGAGAGTCGTCGCCAGCTTCATGGTCGACGCCGGGTTCAGCGCCTGGCTCTCGTTGACCGACATCGCAACGCCGGAACCGGACAAGGGAACGATCGTGGCTGCCACGGCGCTCAGCGGCACCCGTGCAGCGCGCAAGGCGGCGTCGACGCTGTCCGGAAGCGAAACCTGCACGTCGACGACCTGTGCAGAGCTGCTCGGGACCGCCGTCGCGAGCGCGACGGCAACGGACACCAGCTGGGCCAGAAGGCCGGACCTGCAACTGCGCGCGAACACGACCGCCTCCCTCAATCCTCTTCAGCGAACACCCGGCATCGCCGACGGGAGGATTATCCGCACGGATGCGGACGCGGTGGAAAGCGGATGCGCGAAAGAAAACGGCGCCACCCGGCGCCGTTCGTCCATTCCCTGAAGGGGGCGTTCAGCTCGAAAGCTGCAGCAGGCCGAGGCCCACGCGCCGATAGGAGCCGATCCCGCGCAGCAGGGGCTTCTTCAGCAGCTCGGGATCCGTCACCTGCAGCACGCCTTCCGCGGACGCGTAGGGAAGCTTGATCGTGCGATTGCCGTAGGGAAACTGCAGTTCCTTGATCGTGACATTGAAGAAGTCAGGCTTGAATCCGAATTTC
>JAOUJD010000140.1 GCA_029883565.1 Burkholderiaceae bacterium | reverse complement strand
GCGCGTATACGGCGCCAGCCTGCGCCACGTACTGCGCCGCAACGTAGGCAACCGGGGCACGGGATTCGTCGCCGGCGTGGCCGTGACCGGACTGCTGCAGAGCTCGACGGCGACAGCGCTGCTGGCTTCGTCGTTCGTATCGCAGGGCCTGATCGGTACCGCCGCCGCGCTGGCGGTCATGCTCGGCGCAGACGTCGGCACGGCGCTGATGGTCCAGCTGTTCTCGTTGAACCTGACATGGCTGGCGCCGCTGCTGATCGTCGGCGGCGTCATCGTCTACCTGTCCAGGAAGAACGAGCGCGCCGGCCAGATCGGCAAGATCGCGCTCGGCCTGGGCGTGATGATCCTTGCGCTGCAGATGATCTCCCAGGCCACCGTGCCGCTGACCAAGGCGGCTGGCGTACGCGTGCTGTTCGCGCAGATTTCCGGCGATCTGCTGCTCGACGTGCTGATCGGCGCGCTGCTGGCCGTCGCCTCGTATTCAAGCCTCGCCGTCGTCCTCCTGGTCGCGTCCCTGGCGGCTGCCAACATCGTCCCGGCGCACGTCGCCCTGCCCGTCGTGCTCGGCGCGAACCTCGGCAGCGGCCTGCTCGCCCTGCTGACGACATGGAAGGCCGACCCCGTCGCGCGCCGCGTCCCGCTCGGGAACTTCGTCTTCAAGGCAGCGGGCGTCGCGCTGGCGCTGCTCGTGCTGCCGTTCGCGACACCCTATCTCCTCAAGCTGCACTCGGATCCGAAGCAACTGGTCGTGTACTTCCACCTGCTGTTCAACGTGCTGCTCGCCTGTGTGTTCATCGGCTTCACGCGGCGCGTGGCCGTTCTCACCGAGAAGTGGCTTCCGGCGCCGCCCCAGGCGGAGTCCCTGGGCCAGCCGCGCCACCTCGACCCCGTCGCGCTCGACACTCCGGCACTCGCGCTCGGCAACGCCGCCCGCGAAGCGATCCGCCTTGCTGACACCGTGCAGGAGATGCTGAGCGGCCTGCTGACCGTCCTGCGCAGCGACAACGCGCAACTGGTGGAGTCGCTGCGGCGCAAGGACGACGAGATCGATCGCCTGTACTCGGCCATCAAGCGATACCTGGCGCAGATCAGCCGCGAAGCGCTGGAGGCGCGCGAATCACGCCGCTGGACCGAGATCATCCAGTTCACCATCAACATGGAGCACGTCGGCGACATCATCGAGCGCCTGCTGCTGGACGTGGCGGACCGCAAGATCCAGCATGGCCTGTCGTTCTCCGAGGCGGGCCTCCAGGAGATCGGCGACCTGCACACCCGCCTGATCGGCAACCTGCAGCTGTCAGTGGCCGTGTTCCTCAACGGCGACCTCAAGTCCGCGCAGCGGCTGATCGCCGAGAAGGTGACGTTCCGCGAGCTCGAGATGCGCTATGCCGAGAGCCACCTGCATCGGCTCTCGGAGAACACGCCGCAGTCGGTGGAGACGAGCTCGCTGCACCTCGATCTGCTGTCGGACTTCAAGCGCATCAACTCGCTGTTCTGCTCGGTGTCCTATCCGATCCTCGAGTCCGCCGGCGTCCTGTCGAAGACGCGCGTCCTCGGCGAGCAGCCCGGCCTGTTCAACACCAACCAGTCCGCGGCGCGCTGAGATGGGTCTCTCGCTGAGCGATATCGAACGGCTGTTCGCCGACAAGGGCGATCGCATGTACGCCGGCGAGCCGGTCACGCAGTTGCAGCACGCACTGCAGTCGGGGCATCTCGCCGAACGGGAGGGTGCCACCGCTGAGCTCGTGGTGGCCGCATTCCTGCACGATCTCGGTCACCTGATCAACGACCAGGGCGAGACGCCGACGCTGCGCGGCGTCGACGACCGCCACGAATACGTCGCCCTTCCCTTCCTGCGCGATCTCTACGGTCCGGCCGTACTGCAGCCGATCCGGTTGCACGTGGATGCGAAGCGTTTCCTGTGCGTGCGCGGGCACGGCGAGGTGAGCGGCGCCGAATACTGGGCCGCACTTTCGATCGACTCGAGGCGCAGCCTGGAGCTGCAGGGCGGGATCTTCAGCGAAGCCGAGGCCGACGCGTTCCGCGCACAACCGTACGCCGAGGATGGCATCCGGCTGCGTCTTTGGGATGACCGCGCCAAGATCGGCGACTTGACGACCCCGCCGCTGACGTACTTCCTGGAACTGGCCCAGCGCGTTGCCGCCTCCCGCTGAGGCGGGCCGACAGGCGATAATCCGCCGCCGGACTACCCTTCCCCTTCCGCCGAGGTGGCACTGACATGATGCGTCCATTCCTGCTCGCCGCAGTCGCATTGCTGGCCGCATGCTCGAAGGCCCCCGAGTCCCAACCGCCGGCCGCACCGCCGGCCGCCACCGCCGCAGCGCACGAGATCGCATGGATCCGGCCCCAGACGGTGGCGGACGTCGACCGCGCGTTCGCGGACGCCAAGGCGAAGAACCAGCCGGTATTCCTGTTCTGGACTGCCGTCTGGTGCCCGCCCTGCAACCAGGTGAAGAGCACGATCTTCACCCGCCCCGAGTTCATCGAGAGGTCGCGCTCCTTCGTTCCCGTGTACGTCGACGCGGACAGCCCTAGCGGGCAGGCGCTCGGGCAACGATTCAGGGTGCGCGGGTACCCGACGATGGTGCTGCTCGAAGCTGGCGGTCAGGAGGTGACCCGCCTTGCCGGTTCGGTCGACGCGGCGAAATACATGCAGTTGCTCGACCGCGGGCTGGCGGGCGGCAACTCGGCGAAGCAATCGCTGGACGCCGCACTCGCGGGACGCGCCCTGCCCACCGATGACTGGCGGATGCTCGCTTTCTACTCTTGGGGAACTGACGACGGCCAGCTGGTACCCGAGGCCGACGTGCCGGCGACCCTGCTGAAGCTGGCCGCCGCGTGCCCGCCGGAACAGCGCGAAGCCTCGTCCCGTCTGGTACTCCAGGCGCTGTTCACCGCGTCGCAGGCCAAGGAGGGCCGGCCGAAGATCGACGCGGCCGATGCCATTGCAAGCGTGACGAGCCTGCTGGGGCGGCCGGAGTTGGCACGCGAGAACCACGACATCCTCGGATATGGCGCGAACGACATCGTCGGGTTGCTGACCGCACCGAAGTCGAAGCAGCGCGACGAGCTCGTCGCGCGGTGGACCGCGGTGCTCGACCGCCTCGCCGCCGACAGCTCGCTCAGCAATGAAGGACGCATGTACGCGATGCTCGGCAAGGTCGAACTGGCGCGGCTGGAAAACAAGAATGGGCCCCTGCCCGCCACCCTGCTCGATGAAGTGCGGTCGCAGGCAGGCCGGGTCGACCGCGAAGTCAAGGACCTTGACGAGCGACAGGCGGTCATCACGACCACCGGCGCCGTGTTGGCCCGCGCCGGCCTGTTCGACGAGTCGGATGCGCTGCTGAAGGCGGAACTGCCACGTTCGCACTCGCCCTATTACTACATGTCGCAACTCGCCTGGAACGCCAAGGAACGTGGCACGCCCGAAGGCAAGGCCGCGGCAGTGGACTGGTCCCGCCAGGCATGGGACAGCGCCCGGGGATCGGCAACCCGCCTGCGCTGGGGTGGCGGCTACCTGAATACCCTGCTCGAACTGGCGCCGCAGAACGTGCCCGCGATCGAACAGACCGCCGCCAGGATCATTGGAGAAGTGAAGTCCGAAGGCATGGCGCTCGCAGGTAACAACCGCCGTGACCTGGAACGCATGAGCAGGCGTCTCTCGGCATGGAACAAGAACGGCAGCCACGACGATGTCCTCGCCCGGCTCAACGCCTCCATGAAGGACACGTGCGCCGCCCATGGCGAGACCGATCACTCGTGGTGCGATTCGCTGTTCATGCCGGCCAGGCGCGCCTGAAATCCGTGCCCCGCTACAGCGTCAGGCTGACGCGCGCGGAGGAACGCGAGTTCGTCCCGTTCGTGCACGAACTGCTGGGCCTCGCGTTCGCGACGATCCGCGGCTACTTCCTGGGCGGAACCTCGGTGATGACCAAGGGCGACGCCAGCCCGGTCACGCTCGCCGACCGCAATGCAGAAGCGCAGATGCGGCGCGCCATCGAGCGGCGCTACCCGACCCACGCAGTGATCGGCGAGGAACATGGAACCAGGCCGGGGCGTCGCTACCGCTGGGTGCTGGATCCGATCGACGGCACGCGTGCCTTCATCACCAACTGTTTCCTGTTCGGCACGCTGATTGCGCTTGAACGCGATGACGGCGACGGCTTCCGTCCCGTCCTCGGCGTGATCGGCCACAGCGCGGCCGGGGTCGCGTTGATCGGACACCTCGGCGGAACGACGCTTTACGCGAGCGACGGCTCGTCGCGCGCCGCCCGTGTGCGCCCTTGCTCGCGCCTGGCCGACGCCACCGTGCTCGCCACGACGCACTGGTCGACGGGCGAACAGCGCGGCGGGCCGGCGGTCGAAAGGATCATCCGTGCCGCCAAGCTGTACCGGACCTGGGGCGACTGCTTCGGCTACTTCGCGCTCGCCACCGGTGCCGCCGACCTGATGCTCGATCCGACGCTGGCCTACTGGGACGTCGCCGCCATCGTGCCGGTGATCGAAGGCGCCGGCGGTGCCGTCACCGCCTGGAACGGCGGCAACCCGCTCGCGGAACCTTCGCTGATCGCGAGCGCCGGCCCGCTGAACGACATCGCGCTCGGATTGCTGCGCCGAGGTTGATCTTCTACAGCGTACCGACCCGGCGCGGAGGCGGCATCTCCGGCGCCGGGGCACGCGTGCCCCGCCACCGCTCGGCCGACTGCAGTACGAGTTCCGCCATCGAGTGGTGCCGCTGGAAGGTCTGGCGCTGCCACCGGGCGTCATTGCCTTCAGTCCTCACCCAGCGCTCCACTTCGTCGATGGCATCGAGCGACCCCAGTTCGCGCGCATGGGGCCGCACAAGTTCGAGGGTCGCAAGTACGTCCTGGTGCACGGCACGGACGGCTCCCGTGGCGCCATCGATGAGTTGCCCTTCCAGGCCGAAGCGACACGCCTGGAAGCGGTTGTAGTTGTAGGTGACGTAGATTTCTTCGCTCTCCGGTGGTGCCGGATGCTCGAGCAGCATCCGGCAGATCACCTGCACGTAGGCCGCCAGCACCGCGGCGCGTTCGACGGTCAGTGGCGTGTCGAACACCCGCACTTCTATCGTTCCGTATTCGGGCTTGGGCCGGATATCCCAGTAGAAATCCTTCATGCTCTCGACCACCCCGAGCGCCTTCAGCTTCGCGAAGAAGCGCTCGAACGCGGGCCAGTCGGTCAGGAAGGGTGCGCGTCCGGACAGCGGAAACGCGTAGACCGAGTTGAGGCGCGAGCAGTCGTAGGCCGTGTCCACCCCCTGGAAGTAGGGGCTGCTGGCCGCCAGCGCGATGAACTGGGGGATGTAGGCGGAAAGCCGATGCAGCAGCCACAGTGCCTGCGTGCCGTTTTCGCAGCCGATGTGAACGTGCTGACCGAACACGGTGAACTGTTTCGCGAGGTAGCCGTACAGTCCAGCGACGTGGCGGAAGCGGGGCCGGTCGTAGATCTGCCGGTCGTACCAGCGCTGGAAGGGGTGTGTTCCGCCCCCAGCCACCTCGAGATCGAGCCGGTCCGCACCCGTGACCAGCGCATTGCGGATCGCGAGCAGCTCGCCCCTCAGTGGCTCGAAGGCCTGCTGCACGGACGTGCTGACCTCCAGCATGCTTTCGGTGATCTCGGGCTTCACGTCCCCGGGGAACGGCTGCTTGGTGACCAGCGCAATCAGGTCGGAAGCGCCGCGCGTGAGGTCGCCCGTGCGGCGGTCGATCAACTGGAGTTCGAGTTCGACCCCCATGCTGAGCCACTCCGAGCGGGCGAATTCGAGCAGGGCGTCGGTCATCGGCTGGTCCTCGCTTCACCGCTCCAGCGCAGCGCGAGCGCGAGCGTCAGGGCGCCGCCCAACTGCAGTATCACGACCGACGGAAGCAGGACGGCGGTGGTCTGCTGGGCGAGGTCAGGGTTCCACTCCGACACCTGGCGTATCAGCATCAGCGCTACGGCCGACATCGGCAGCAGGCCCAGTCCCGTCAGCAACCCCTTCCGCAGGGTGATCCCCGTCAACGGCCCGAAGGCGGTCACCGTCGCCACCTTGGCGGTCATGCGCACGACGATCAGCGCGACGGCCGGCAGCCACGCCGAAAACATGTTCTCGAAATCGACCATCGCGGCAGACAGTGCGAAGAACAGCACCAGCGCGATTCCCGAGACCGGTCCGAACTCCGTCGCCGTCAGCTGGCGGCCGGTGTCGAAGGTCCGCACGAAGGCGCCGCAGGCCAGCAACGCGAGCAGCGGCGACAGTCGCAACGTGACGGCCGCGGCGTACACCATCCACACGACGGCGAGCATCACGAGAATCTGGCCAGCGCGATCCCGGCCGATGAAGGACAGGACCAGGAGGAAGAGCCTGGCACCCACGGCGGCGACGGCAAGCGATCCGATGATCAGGTACGCAGGATGCAGCAGCAAGTCGGCGAACTGCGCGCCGGCCTGCTCCCGCGCCAGGCCGAGCAGCAGCGTGGACAGCATCACCGCGTAGATCGAGTTGAGCGCCGTCAGCAGCAAGGTCCTTTCCGTGACCTGGCCCTGCGCGCGCATCTCGCGCGTCACGGCAAGGACGACGGCCGGCGACGTCGCCATCGTGATGCTCGCGATCAGCGCGCAGGACCAGGCGTCGATGCCGAACAGGCGCATCACGGAGAAGACCGCCACGAATGAAAGGGCGCTTTCCGCAATGCTGGTGGCGAGCAGCGCGGGATTGCGCCGCACCCATCCGAACGAGACGCGCTGCCCTACATCGAACAGGATCACGGCAGCGGTGAACTCGAGCGCGACCTGCAGGGTCGCGGTCGGCAGTTCCTCCATCTGCAGGACACGCAGCGCGTAGCCGCCGGCGCCGAACAGTGCACCGGCGGCCACGTACCCGAACAGCCGCGGCAGCCGCAGCCGTGACGCGCCTTCGCCCGCCGCCGCCGCCAGCAGGGCAAGTACCGCTACCGCGAGAGCGGCGGGGACGGCAGGTGGCCAGGCGGGAAGGAAGGTGAGATCCACGGGACGGTGCGCGATGTCGCTTCGAACGGACGAGGGAACGGCCAGGGGACTGGCAAAAAAATGTCCGCGCGGTGCTGGGCACCTGGCGCGGACCGAATCGCGACGAGGAAGGGGAACCTCCTGCGTTGCGCTTGCTGCCAACCGTAGTAGCAAGAGAGCCACTGAAGAACCACTGGCCTCAACACTAGTGCCACCGCTGGCTGCGCGGAATTAGGGTAAGGAATTACGGGGTAGTGCGTAGGGTCACTCGGGACGCGCAGGCGCCGCGATGTCGGCCCCGCCATCGAGCGCCATCCGCAAGCGGAACAGATCGGCGATCCGCCGTGCGTTGAGCTTGTCCATCAGCCGCGCGCGATGGACCTCGACAGTGCGCGGGCTGATCCCGAGCTCGGCTGCGATTTCGCGATTGTGCAGTCCGTCCGTGATGCGCTGGTACACCTCCAGCTCGCGCGGAGTCAGTCGGGAAAGACGCTCGCGCATCTGCTCATGCT
>JAOUJD010000139.1 GCA_029883565.1 Burkholderiaceae bacterium | reverse complement strand
CGCAATGGCCTGTTCGTGAGGCTTCCTGCTAGCATGCCCGGCCGTTTTTCCCCTCTTTGATCGGGCCCTGCCGGCCGCGTCGTCGTCCCGGTTCAGTGGCCCCGATGAATGGCTTCCGCCGAAGAACTCTCCACCTTCCTGGCCAGCGCCGAACGACGTGCCTTCAAGCAGGCCCAGTTCGCCGTGCGCGACGCCGATTCGGCGTTGGACATCGTCCAGGACGCGATGCTGAAACTGGCCGAGAACTACGGCGACCGTCCCGCCGGCGAACTGCCCCTGCTGTTCACGCGCATCCTGCAGAACACGATCCACGACTTCTTCCGCCGGCAGAAGGTCAGGTCGACCTGGATCACGCTTTTCTCGGCTTTGGGAGGACGGGACGGGGAGGAGGATTCCGATCCTCTGGAGACGCTCGAGGCGCTCGCCGGATCCGACGGGGCGGAGAGCGCCGCCGACAAGGTCGAGCGCTCTCAGGTGATCGGGATCATCGAAGAAGAGGTTTCCCGGCTCCCGGCACGTCAACGGGAGGCCTTTTTGTTGCGTTACTGGGAAGAGATGGACGTGGCGGAAACCGCCGCGGTGATGGGATGCTCCGAGGGGAGCGTCAAGACCCATTGCTCCCGGGCCACACACGCACTGGCCAAGGCCTTGCGCGCTCGAGGCATACAACTATGAACGAAAACGAATTCGGCTACCGCGTCCGTCTGGCCCTCAACGAAGGGGCCGAGCGCCTGGACTACAAGACCGCGTACCGCCTCGAGCAGGCCCGCAGGAAGGCGCTCGGCCTGCACCGCCGCGCGACGGCGCCGGCCTGGAACGCCGTACCCGTGGCCGCCGGTGGACCCGCCTTCCCCGAGGAAGGCGGCGCCAGCTGGGCGCAGCGCCTCGGCCTGGCCGCACCGCTGCTGGCGCTGGTGATCGGCTTCATCGGGATCTACCAGTGGCAGCACGACCAGCACATCTCCCAGCTGGCGGACATCGACTTCGCGGTACTCCTCGACGAAGGCCCGATCGACGCCTACGCCGACAAGGGGTTCGGGGCGCTGCTCCAGACCAATACCGAAGAGCTCTGAGCCGGAGCCCGCGTGCATCCATACGTCGCTCTGGTCGCGCTGGCGGGATTGCTGCTGCTGTTCGCCGGGCCCCTGCCGGCCCAGAATGCCCCTGGAGCCGCCAAGGCCGCTCCGCAGGCCAAGCCAGCGCCGGCTCCGAAGCCCACGCGTCCGGCGTGGAACGAACTCACGGCTGCCCAGCGGGAAGCCCTCGCCCCCCTGGCCGGGATGTGGACCACCCTGGAGCCGGACCGCAAGCAGAAGTGGCTGGAGGTGGCGCAGCGCTATCCCGACCTGTCGCCCGACGGGAAGAAGCGCGTCCACGAGCGCATGGCCGAGTACGCCAAGCTGACGCCCGAGCAGCGCAAGACGGCCCGCGAGAACTTCCGCCGGGCCTACGAGCTGCCCGCCGACCAGCGGCAGCAGAAGCTGCAGAAGTACCAGGAATTGCCCGAGGACAAGAAGCGCGAACTCGCCAACCAGGCGGGCAAGAAGCCTGAAACGCCACGGCGGGCGCCGGCGGCCCCCGCCGCGGCCCCCAAGACCACCCCCAACCCGCCCGCCAAGGCGGCGCCTCCCGTCGAGCCCCCCATCGAAGTCAAGCCATAGCCGGGTCCCGGCGGAAGCTGGCTAGACTGCGGCGTGCCTTCCCCGTCCCCTCGGCTTGAACCGCCCCGCGCCGCCGGACTTGCGCTGCGCCTGTCCGCCATGGTCTACGAGGCCGTCCTGCTGTTCGGAGTCGTCTTCATCACCTCGTACGCGCTGCTGGCACTGCTGCACTGGACGTACCCGCTGCCGCCGGGCAGGCGTGCCGTGCTGCAGGCAACGCTGTTCCTCGCGATCGGTGGCTACTTCGTCTGGTGCTGGACGCGCTCGGGCCAGACGCTCGCCCTGAAGACATGGAAGCTGAAGGTCGTGGCGGCCGACGGCGCGCCGCCCCGCCCCGCGCGTGCCGTCGCGCGCTACCTGCTCGCCTGGCACCTCTGGCTGCCCGGCCTGATCTGGGTCGCGCTGTTCCAGACCCACGCGCTGGCCGACGCGGCCGCGCTTGGAATCGGGTTCGCCATCCTGTTGCTGCCCGCCGCTGTCGATCCCCAGCGCCGCCTGCTGCACGACCGCTGGACCGGGACCCGCATCGTGCGGGTCGCCGGATAGGGTCAGTCGCCCGAGCGGAACGGATCCGGGTCGCGCGCGAACAGGCGCCGGTTGATCGTCGACTCGCGCTGCCGGACGGTGGCGAGGAATTCGCGCGCGCCGCCCATGCCCGCGAACGCATCGAAGCCGCGCTGCAGGAAGTGATGCAGGTGCGACAGGCCCCACATCTCGGCGGGTCCCTTCATCATGTGCAGCATTGCGGACAGCATGGGGATCCGCGCCAGCTTGTCGAGCGCCTGGCCGATTTCGCTCACCAGCTCGATCTGACGTTCGCGCTCGGCCTCGCTGCCCACGGACGGGTAGGCCGCGGCGTACGCGGCCGCGGTCACCGGCCCGCGCAGCTGGCGCGCCATGCCGGAGTCGAAGCGCTCCGACATTTCGTCCAGCTGCACCGCCAGCAGCAGGGTCTCGACGGCCCGCGCGGGCAGCATCTTGGCGAGTTTCGGCACCACGCGCTGGGCCTCGGCGTCACGCTGGTCGAAGTCGTGCGCGCCGTACAGCTCGTCCAGGAAGAACTCGCACGGCTCCCGGTAGCGGGGCGACGCGAGCAGGTCGGGATAGGTTGCCCGCAGGCGATCGGCCTGGAACTGCTTGACCGCGAGCCAGCGGGCGTTCAGGTCCGGGTCCGACGCCAGCTCGGCCCGCAGCGCCATCACGGCCGCGAGCGCGCTGCTCAATCGGTTCTGCAGGTCGGAGTCGGCGGCGCCGAACATCGCGTTGCACCGGCGCGGGGCCGGGGAAAGTCGTCAGGCGCGAGCCTGGCGGCCGGCAAAGCCGCGCGGGATCGCGTTCATCAGCTTACGCGTGTATTCGTTCTGGGGGTCGGCGTAGATCGCATCGGCCGCTCCCCGCTCGACGATGGCCCCTTCGTTCATCACCAGCATGTCGTCGGCCATGTACTTGACGACGGCCAGGTCGTGGCTGATGAACACGTAGGTCATCCCGAACTCGTCCTGCAGGTCGAGCAGCAGGTTCAGCACCGTCGCCTGCACGGACACGTCAAGCGCGGACACCGATTCATCGCAGATGAGCACGTCAGGCTTCATCGACAGGCAGCGCGCGATGGCGATGCGCTGCCGCTGGCCGCCGGAGAATTCGTGCGGGTACTTGTGCACGCTGTCTTCGGCCAGTCCGACCCGCCTGGCCAGCGCGATGGCCAGGTCGAAGCGGTCGTTGTCGCCGGCACCGATGCCGTGGATCTTCATCGGTTCGGTGAGGATCTGGCCCACCGTGAAGCGGGGATTCAGGCTGGCATACGGGTTCTGGAAGATGATCTGGATCTTGCGCCGGTAGGCCATCATCTCGCGATCGCTCAGCGCCAGCAGGTCGGTGCCGTCGTACAGGACCTGCCCCGCCGTGGCCTGCGTCAGGCGCATCAGCATCATGCCCACGGTGGTCTTGCCGGACCCCGATTCGCCGACCACCCCGAGCGTGCGGCCCCGGTACAACGCGAAGCTCGCGTCCTTGACGGCCTCGATCGTCTTGCGCTTCAGCAGGCCCGTCTTCAGGCGGTACTCCTTGCGCAACCCCCTGGCCTCGATCAGGGGCGCGGCGTCCTGCGGCCGCGCCTGGCGGCTCTCGACCACGATCGGCGCCGCGCTGCCGTTGCCGCGCATGAAGTCGTCGATGACCGGCAACCGCTTCGGCTTCACGTCGAGCCGCGGGCGGCATGCGAGCAGCGCCTTCGTGTACGCGTCCTGCGGAGCCGCGAAGATCTTCTCCACCGCGCCGGCCTCGCGCACGGTGCCGTCGCGCATCACGACCACGTCGTCCGCGATCTCGCCGACCAGGCCCAGGTCGTGGCTGATGAACAGCATGCTCATGCGGTGCCGGTCGCGCAGGCGCGCCATCAGTTCGAGGATCTGGCGCTGCACCGTGACATCGAGCGCGGTGGTCGGTTCGTCGGCGATCAGCAGCTTCGGCTCGCACGCGATCGCGATCGCGATCATCACGCGCTGCTGTTGTCCGCCGGAGAGTTCGTGCGGATAGGAGTCGACCCGCGCCCGCGGCTCCGGGATGCCGACTTCGTTCATCAGTTCGAGCACGCGGTCGCCGAGCGCGCGCCCGGTGAGGTCCGTGTGCAGCCGAAGGACCTCCGCGATCTGCCAGCCGACCGAGAAGACCGGATTCAGCGAGGTCATCGGCTCCTGGAAGATGACCGAGATCTCCTTGCCGCGGATGCTGCGCAGGGCGTCTTCCGACGCCGCGCGCAGGTCGCGTCCCGCGAACGAGATGCGGCTGTCCGCGCCGACGATCGCGTTCTCCGGCAGCAGCCCGACGATCGACATCGCGGAGACGCTCTTGCCGGACCCCGACTCGCCGACCAGGGCGAGCGTGCCGTTCTCCGGAACGTCGAAGCTGACCCCGCGCACCGCCTCGACGACGCGATGCTTGCCGAGCCGGAACGAGACCTTGAGGTCCTGGACGGAAACGAGTGTGCTCATGTCGTCGTCGCCGCCTCGCCGCGCTTGACCGCTGTTGCGTTCGCGAAGATCGTCGGGCTCCGCCGGCGGTCTTCTTCCAACTGGATCGGACGAGAGCAGGTTTTCACTGTCGTCCGCTACCGGAGCTTCGGATCGAGCGCATCGCGCAGCGCATCCGTGAAGAGGGAGAAGGCGGTGACGAAGGTCGCCATGAACAGCGTCGCGGCCGCGAGCTGCCACCAGTGGCCGAGCACCAGCTCGGCCTGCGCCTCCGACAGCATCGTGCCCCAGGACACCTGGTCGACGGGCACGCCGAGCCCGAGGAACGACAGGATCACCTCGGCCTTGATGAACCCCACCACGTAGAGCGACATCCGGACCAGGACGACGTGGCTGACGTTCGGCAGGATGTGCACGAACATGCGCGCCAGGTGGCTGGTGCCGATCGCCTCCGCCGCGCGCACGTACTCCCGGGTCCGGTGCTTGATGTACTCGGCGCGCACCAGCCGGTACATGCCGGTCCAGCCCACCAGGCCGAGGATCAGGATCACCGTGCCGATGCCGCGACCCAGCACCGCGGCGAACGCGAAGATCAGCAGGATGTCGGGAATCGATGTGAAGACGTTGTAGACCCACTCCAGGAAGTCGCCGACCTTGCCGCCCACGTACCCGGACAGCGCCCCGAGGATGGTGCCGATGATCGTCGCGAGCACAGCGGCGAACAGGCCGACGAAGATCGAGATCTCCGCGCCCTTGATCGTCTTGTCGAGCACGCTGCGGCCCAGGCGGTCGGCGCCGAACGGCAGGGTCTCGACGCGTGGCGGCTCGCTGACCTGGATCTTGGCCGCGCGTTCCTTCCACTCCGCGTACTTCGGCGCCAGCGGGTCGATGTCCGTCAGGTCGACCGGCTTCGCATCCCTGGCCACGACGTTTGCCAGCGGGTCCGTGCCGGTCTGCTTGGCGCGCGGGCCGACGAAGGTGGGAGGCGCGTCGGGCACCGCAACCTCCTTCTGCCAGTCGCTCGCGAGCAACCCGACCCCCGACAGCAGGATCATCGCGATGAACACCGCGACCACGGCGAGGGAAACGACGCCGACGCGGTCGTTCTTCAGGCGCCGCCAGGCGGTCGCCCACACGCCGCGCGAACGGGCCGGCTCGGGCGGCAGCTTGTAGGCTTCGACGGCGGCGTTCACAGCGGCCTCACTTCAGCACCACGCGCGGGTCGACCGCCCGGTACAGGATGTCGGCGGTCAGGTTGATGACCATCGTCAGCACAGCCAGGTAGACGGTCATCGCCTGGATCACCGGGTAGTCGCTGCGGTTGACGGCGAGCAGCACCTCGCGGCCGATGCCCGGGATCGAGAAGAAGGTCTCGATCAGGAAGGATCCGACGAACACGCCCGGCAACTGCAGCGCGACGTTGGTGAGCACCGGAATCATCGCGTTGCGCAGCACGTGCGTGAACAGCACGCGGTTCTCGCTGACTCCCTTGGCCCGCGCCGTGCGCACGTAGTCCTGGTTGATCTCGTCGAGGAAGAAGCTTCGATACAGGCGCGTGTACGGCGCCAGCGACACGAACACCGCAAGGATGATCGGCAGCACGGCGTAATGCGTCAGGTTGGTCCAGAAGCTGTCGCTCCAGCCCTGGACCGGGAACCAGCCCAGATAGAAGCCGAACAGCCACTGCCCGACGATGATGTACACGAGGAACGAGATCGACAGCGCGACCGTCGTTGCGACCATGATCGCGCGGTCGGTCAGCGTTCCGCGCACGTAGGCCACCGCCATCGCCGCCACGATCGACAGGACGGTCTCGAGGATCAGGATCGGCAGCATCACCGTCAGCGTGGCCGGCAGCCGCGTGCGGAAGATGCTGCTGATCGCCTCGCCGGTCGCCCAGCTGTTGCCCCAGTTGAACGTGAAGATCGACTTCACGAAGATCGCGAGCTGCGTGTACCAGGGATCGTTGAGGCCGAGTTGCTGCCGGATCGCCTGCACCTGCTCCGGCGTGGCCAGCAGCCCCCCCAGGATCTCCGCGGGGTCGCCGCCGAAGAACTTGAACAGGAAGAAGACGAACAGGATCACCCCAGCCAGCGTGGGGATCATCTGCCACAGTCTGCGTAAGATATATGCGGCCACGTGGGCAGCGTCCTCAGAACTTCGGCGCCACGTCCCAGCGACCGGCCGAAACGCGAAAGCGCGGATTATGCAGCCTCGGCCGATGGATTCAAATCGAAAGGCAACGGATCATCCCGCACCATGAAGGGCGTATCGAAAACCCGACGTAGATTGACGCAGGCCCTGGCGGCGCTGCCGGCGGCGGCTGGAGTGCGCGTGGACGCCGCGACCGTTGCCGATCCCGCGGCAGGCACCAAGGTGCTGCGCTACCCGTTCGAGGTCGCGGAGTCGGGCTTCGATCCCGCGCAACTATCGGACCTGTACTCGCGCATCGTCACGGCCCACATCTTCGAGGGTCTGTACGAATACGACCACCTCGCGCGTCCCTTCAAGATCAAGCCGTGCACCGCCGACGGCATGCCGCAGGCGTCGGAAGACTTCCGCGTCTGGACGGTGCGGGTACGCCCCGGCATCTTCTTCCCGGATGATCCTGCGTTCAAGGGCAAGCGCCGCGAACTGGTCGCCGAGGACTACGTCTACAGCCTGAAGCGTTTCTTCGATCCGCGCTGGAAGTCTCCGGCCTACGGTGGAATGAACGAATTGCGCATGCTCGGCATGGCACCGCTGCGGGACCGTGCACTGAAGACGCGCGAGCCGTTCGACTACGACACGCCCGCCGAAGGGCTGCGTTCGCTCGACCGCTACACGCTGCAGTTCCGCTTCGAGCAGCCCCAGCCGCGCTTCCTGTCGTCGCTGGCCGGCGGCGACCTGTGGGGTGCC
>JAOUJD010000007.1 GCA_029883565.1 Burkholderiaceae bacterium | reverse complement strand
CCGAGTCGCGGACTGGGGGGGGGGGGCGAGGAACGGGCAGGGGAAAGGTTGACCTGTCCGGTCGGGATTAGTATAATTCCTACTAAATTGATCGGGAATTTTTCTGCCAGGCGCAAGTCTGATCTTCCACCCTCCCGGACCAGCGGAAAGACGCCATGAGACTGACGACCAAAGGCCGTTTTGCAGTGACAGCGATGATTGACCTGGGCCTGCGGCAGCACAACGGCCCTGTGACACTTGCTGGCATCAGCCAGCGCCAGCGCATCTCGCTCTCCTACCTGGAGCAGCTGTTCGGAAAGCTGCGCCGCCATCAGCTGGTGGAGAGCACGCGCGGACCGGGCGGGGGCTATACGCTCGGGCGCCCCGCGAAGGACGTGACCGTGGCGGACATCATCTTCGCGGTGGACGAGCCGCTGGATGCCACCCAGTGCGGCGGCAAGGAGAACTGCCTCGACGACCAGCGCTGCATGACGCACGACCTGTGGTCGAACCTGAATGCGCGCATGGTCGAGTACCTGGATTCGGTCAATCTTGCAGAACTGGTCGAGCAGCAGAAGCAGCGGATGGCCGAGGCGGGCCGCACTGCCGTGCCGACGGTCTTGCACGATAATCGCGGTAGACAACGGACTGCGATCGACCAGAAGAACGAGTCCGTGCTGACCTGAGGACAGGGGAAATGCAGCTTCCGATCTATCTCGACTACTCCGCGACCACGCCGGTCGACCCGCGCGTGGTCGACGCGATGGTGCCCTGGCTTCGCCAGAACTTCGGCAACCCGGCCTCGCGCAGCCACACCTTCGGCTGGGACGCGGAGAAGGCGGTCGAGCATGCGCGCGAGCAGGTTGCGGCCCTGGTGAACTGCGATCCGCGCGAGTTGATCTGGACCTCGGGCGCCACCGAGTCGATCAATCTGGCGCTGAAGGGCGCTGCGCACTTCTACAAGGACAAGGGCAGGCACCTCGTCACGGTCAAGACGGAGCACAAGGCGACGCTCGACACCATGCGAGAGCTCGAGCGCGAAGGCTTCGAGGTCACGTACCTGGACGTCGACAGCAACGGCCTGCTCGACCTCGGCAAGTTCGAGGCGGCGCTGCGCCCCGACACGATCCTGGTGTCCGTGATGTTCGTGAACAACGAGATCGGCGTGATCCAGGACATCCCGGCGCTCGGCGAGATCTGCCGTTCGCGGGGCATCGTGTTTCACGTCGATGCTGCCCAGGCGACCGGCAAGGTGGTCGTCGACCTGGCGCAGCTGAAGGTCGACCTGATGTCGTTCTCGGCGCACAAGACCTACGGGCCCAAGGGGGTCGGCGCGCTGTTCGTCCGGCGCAAGCCGCGCGTCCGGCTCGAAGCGCAGATGCACGGCGGCGGCCACGAGCGCGGCTTGCGTTCCGGCACGCTGCCCACCCACCAGATCGTCGGCATGGGCGAGGCCTTCCGCCTGGCACGCGAAGAGATGGCGACGGAAAACGAGCGCATCCGCATGCTGCGGGATCGGCTGTGGGCCGGAATCTCCAAGATGGAGCAGGTGTTCCTGAACGGCGACCTGGAACGGCGCGTTCCGCACAACCTGAACGTCAGCTTCAATTTCGTCGAGGGCGAGAGCCTGATCATGGCGATCAAGGACGTCGCCGTATCGTCCGGGTCGGCCTGCACGTCGGCGAGCCTGGAGCCGTCGTACGTGCTGCGGGCCCTCGGCCGCAGCGATGAACTGGCCCACAGCTCGATCCGCTTCACGGTCGGCCGGTTCACGACCGAGGAAGAGATCGACTACACGGTGCAACTCGTGTCGCGGCAGGTGGCGCGGCTGCGCGAGATGTCGCCGCTGTGGGAGATGTACAAGGACGGAATCGATCTGAACACCGTGCAGTGGGCCGCGCACTGAGCGCGCGCTGAACTGGCGGGCTAGAGAGGCAGGACATGGCATACAGCACGAAAGTCATCGAGCACTACGAGAACCCGCGCAACGTCGGGTCGTTCGAGAAGGGCGACGAGGGCGTCGGCACCGGCATGGTCGGCGCGCCGGCCTGCGGCGACGTCATGAAGCTGCAGATCAGGGTCAACGAGCAGGGCGTGATCGAGGATGCGCGCTTCAAGACCTATGGCTGCGGCTCTGCGATCGCCTCGTCGTCGCTCGTCACCGAGTGGGTGAAGGGCAAGACCCTGGACGAGGCGGGCCGGATCAAGAACACCCAGATCGCCGAGGAACTGGCCTTGCCGCCGGTCAAGATCCACTGCTCGATCCTCGCGGAGGATGCGATCAAGGCCGCGATCGAGGACTACCGCCGCAAGCACGGCAGTGCCCAGGCGGGCGAACAGAAGGCTGCTTGAAGAACGAACTGACGGGAGAGAAGGCAATGGCTGTCACGATGACGGAGCGCGCGGCGCGGCATGTCGCCGGCTTCCTCGAGAAACGTGGCAAGGGCGTCGGGCTGCGGCTCGGCGTGCGCACGACCGGTTGCTCGGGCATGGCCTACAAGCTCGAGTACGCGGACGCGCCGCAGCCCGAGGACCAGCAGTTCGAGAGCCACGGCGTACGCATCTTCGTCGACCCGAAGAGCATGTCGTACATCGACGGGACCGAGCTCGACTTCGTGCGTGAAGGCCTGAACGAAGGCTTCAGGTTCAACAATCCGAAGGAAAAGAACCGCTGCGGCTGCGGCGAGTCGTTCAACGTCTGACCCGCTGGCGCGCGTGCCGCGCCCATTCCCTGGCATCGCAGACGGCATGTCGCACCCGGACCATTTCGAACTCTTTGGCCTGCAGCCCCGTTTCGCAATCGATCCGCAGGCACTCGAGCGCGCCTACAGGGACGTCCAGGCGCGGGTCCATCCCGACCGTTTCGCGGCCGGCACGGCCGCCGAGCGCCGCGTCGCGATGCAATGGGCCACGCGAGCCAACGAGGCCTACACCACGCTGCGCTCGCCGCAGAAGCGCGCCGCCTACCTGGTGGAACGCGCGGGCGTGCCGATCGAGGCCGAGACCAACACCGCCATGGCTCCCGCCTTCCTGATGCAGCAGATGGAATGGCGCGAGGCGCTGGACGAGGCGGGCGGCGATGCCGTCGCGCTGGGTGACCTGCGCGCGACGATGGACGAGGAGCGCCGGCGCCTGCTCGCGGCACTCGGGCAGGCCATTGACGAGACGCATGACTACGCGCAGGCAGCATCGCTGGTGCGCCAGCTCATGTTCGTCGATCGCTTCGCCTCCGAGATCGGCGTCGCGGACGAGGCGCTGCACGCACGACAGGCCTCCGCCTGATGGCGCTGCTGCAGATCGCCGAGCCTGGCCAGTCGGCCGAGCCGCACCGCCATCGGCTCGCGGTCGGCATCGACCTCGGCACCACCAACTCGCTCGTTGCCACCGTGCGCAACAGCATCCCGGTCGTCCTGGACGACGCCCAGGGGCGTTCGCTGCTGCCTTCGGTCGTCAGGTTCCATGCAGATGGCACCTGCGACGTCGGCTACGCCCCGCACCGGCAGCAGTCGGTCGATCCGCGCAACACCGTGGTGTCCGTAAAGCGCTTCATGGGCCGCGGCATGCGCGATGTCGAGCACATCGAGAACATGCCGTACGACTTCGTCGATGCGCCCGGCATGCTGCAGTTGCGGACCGCCGCGGGCATCAAGAGCCCCGTGGAAGTGTCCGCCGAGATCCTGAAGGTCCTGCGCAAGCGCGCCGAGCAGGCGCTCGGTGGCGACCTGGTCGGGGCCGTGGTCACGGTGCCCGCGTACTTCGACGACGCGCAGCGCCAGGCAACCAAGGACGCGGCGCGGCTCGCGGGCATCAACGTGCTGCGGCTGCTGAACGAGCCTACGGCCGCGGCGGTCGCGTACGGACTCGATCACGGCGCCGAGGGGACGTACGCGGTGTACGACCTGGGCGGCGGCACGTTCGACATCTCGATCCTGCGGCTCACCAAGGGCGTGTTCGAGGTGCTCGCCACCGGCGGCGACTCCGCGCTGGGCGGGGACGACTTCGACCATCGCCTGTTCTGCTGGGTGATCGAGCGCTCGCGCCTGCTCCCGCTGTCGGCGCAGGACGCACGGCTGCTGATGGTCAAGGCGCGCGAAGGGAAGGAAAGCCTCTCCGCGGAGCAGGAAGTGCGGATCAACGCCGTGCTGTCCACCGGCGAGGTGGTCGACGTGACCCTCGCGAGCGAGGAGTTCGCGGCGATGACGGCGAGCCTGGTCGACAAGACCCTCGCGTCGTCGCGCAAGGCGCTCGCCGACGCCGGCCTGCGCGCCCGGGACATCAATGGCGTGGTGATGGTGGGCGGCGCGACCCGCATGCCCCATCTGCGCCGCGCCGTCGCCGCCTTCTTCGGCCAGGCGCCGCTCACGAACATCGATCCGGACAAGGTGGTGGCGCTCGGCGCCGCGATCCAGGCCAACCTGCTCGCCGGCAATCGCGCGCCCGGCGACGACTGGCTGCTGCTCGACGTGATCCCGCTGTCGCTGGGGCTCGAGACGATGGGCGGCCTGACCGAGAAGATCATCCCGCGCAACTCGACGATCCCGGTCGCGCGTGCGCAGGAGTTCACCACGTTCCGCGACGGCCAGACGGCGATCGCCATCCACGTCGTGCAGGGCGAGCGGGAACTCGTGTCCGACTGCCGCTCGCTGGCGCGCTTCGAACTGCGCGGTATCCCGCCGATGGCCGCGGGCGCGGCCCGGGTGCGCGTCACCTTCCAGGTCGATGCCGACGGGCTGCTGTCGGTCGGCGCACAGGAGATGTCGAGCGGCGTGCACGCGTCGATCACGGTCAAGCCGTCCTATGGCCTTTCGGACGACGAGGTCGCTCGCATGCTGCAGGACTCGTTCGGCGCCGCTGACTCCGACATGCAGGCGCGCGAATTGCGCGAGCAGCAGGTGGAAGCGCAGCGCCTCGCGGAAGCCACGACCACGGCGCTGGCGGCCGACGGCGACCTGCTGAGCGCGGAGGAGCGCTCCGCGGTCGATCGGCTGCTGGCTGCGCTGCAGGCCACCGCCCAGGGCACTGACCAGGACGCCATCAAGCAGGCGATCGGCGCCCTGGCGCACGCGACCGACGACTTCGCCGCGCGGCGCATGGATCGCTCGATCCGCACCGCGCTGTCCGGACGCCGCGTCGACGAAGTGGCCGGCGCCGTCGTGCCCGCGAAGTAGCGCCATGCCGAAGATCACCGTCCTCCCGCATCCGGAGATCTGCCCCGAAGGCACCGAGTTCGAGACGGCGCCGGGCGTCTCCATCGCCGACGCGCTGCTCGATCATCACGTCGACATCGAGCACGCCTGCGGCAAGGTGGCCGCGTGCACGACCTGCCACTGCATCGTGCGCAAGGGCTACAACTCGTTGCCGCCGGCCGGCGACAACGAGGAAGACCTGCTCGATCGGGCGTGGGGCCTGACGCCGGTGTCGCGGCTGTCCTGCCAGGCGATCGTGCAGAACGAGGACCTCACGGTCGAGATTCCCAAATACAGCATCAACTACGCAAAGGAGGGCAAGTGACCATGGCCGCCCTCAAGTGGACGGATGTGCAGGACATCGCGGTCGAACTCGCCGAGAAGTATCCGGACGTCGACCCGACCACGGTGCGGTTTACCGACCTGCACAACTGGGTGCTCGAACTCGATGGCTTCGACGACGATCCGAAGCGGTCGGGCGAGAAGATCCTCGAGGCGATCCAGCAGGCGTGGATCGCCGAAGCGGACTAGCCGCGGGCCGCGGTGAGGGCGCTGCGCCGCGGTCCCCTCATAGCTTTCGGCGCAGGGCGATCAGCGGCTCCAGCGCCCACTCGATCAGCCGCCGCCGATCCTGCATGACGTCGGCTTCGAGCTGCATCCCCGCTGTCAGCGCGTGCGCGCGTCCATAGGCGATCACGTGGGCTGACGCGAGGCGCACGGTGATCCGGTACAGCCCCTCGGGTGCGGCCGGAAGGGCGAGTTGCGACGGCAGCTCAGTCGGCGCGAGCGGAGTGCGCGACACCTGCGTCACCACGCCCTCTTGCTGACCGAATTTCTGGAACGGATACGCGGCGTAGCGGATGCGTACGGCCTGGCCGCGTTCGACGAAGCCGATCGCACGGCTCGGGGCGAACAGATGCGCTTCGATCGGCGCTCCGTCCGGCAGCAGCGTGGCGAGGGGCTGCATGCCGACCGCCTGGCCGCGCTCCGCGAGGATGGCCGTGACGACGCCGTCCTTCGGCGCGACCACCACCAGCCGCCGGGCCGCTTCGGTGCCGACGATTTCCTGCTCCAGGGCTGCCAGCTCGCGCTGAACCTCGGCGGTCCGCTGCTCGGCCAGGAGGGGCGCCTGCCGCAAGTCGGCGGCGACGGCGGCGATGTCGCGCTCGACGGCGAGCCGGCTGCGTTCGATCGCCTGCCGGCGCGCGGTCTGCTCCAGCAACTCGTCGCGCTTCTGGCCAACGGCCAGCGGTGTGACGAAGCCGCGCTGCGCCAGATCCTCGTAGCGCTCGACTTGCACGGCGACCGAGGCGACGCGCGCGGCCTGCGTCGCACGTTCCCGGCCGATCTGCGCAGCCTCCAGCTGCAGGTCGGCCAGCCGGCGTCGTCCGGCCGCCAGTTGTTCGTCGAGCAGCCGTGTCCGTCGGCTCAGTTCTTCCGCGAGGCTGGCGCGTCGCCGGTCGAGTTGTTCGAGGATCGCGCTCTGCGCACCGGCCTGCGCTCCGGCGCCGGCCGTCATGCGCTCGGAGGACAGCACGAACAGAACCTGGCCCGCCCGCACCTGATCGCCTTCTTCGACCAGGCGATCGGAAACGACGCCGGCCTGCGGCGAGGCGATCCTCAGGATGCCGGCGGATGGCACGGTGATCCCGGCGACGCGCGTGCGCCTGGTGTATTCGCCGAGAAACAGGAACGCGAGCGTCGCCGCGGACAGGCACGCAGCGATGACGCACCATGCGGCGAAAGAAACGGGAGGGCGCAGGAGGGTCGCGCCGAGCGCGCCGTGCTGGCGTGCATCCAGCGCCTCCTGTCGGAAGAGGCTGCTCATGGACGTTGACTGGACGGGAGGGGCGTCCGTGTACGCTATCTGCTCGCTGACCGCTGGCTAGCCCGACGGCTGTAGGGGCGGCCCGGCGGTGCAGATTCGCGACCGCAGAGAACACCCATGGCAGCCCCGACGATTGCATCCGGCCTGAAGCAACTGCTGACCCAGTACATGCCGTTTTCGAGCATGAAGTCCGAGGACCTCGACTTCGTGATCGACCACGTCGAGGTGGCTTACTTCGAGCCAGGCGAGATCCTGCTGTCGCCGGCCGATCAGCTGCCGCCGCATTGCTTCATCGTCAAGCAGGGACGCGTGCAGGGCGAGACCACCGGCGAGCGCAAGATCGCTTTCGAGGCGGGGACCGGCGACTGCTTTCCGGTCGGCGCCCTGCTGGCCGGGCGTCCGGTGTCGCTGGTCTACCGCTCGGTGGCCGACACCTTCTGCCTGATGCTGCCGCGAGCGCGTTTCGAGGAACTCGCGCAGCGCAGCCCGCCGTTCCTCGATTTCTGCAAGCGCCGGCTCGGCGCCTTGCTCGACATGTCGCGCCAGCAGTTGCAGGCAACCTATGCGTCGGAAGCAAGCGCCGAGCGGACCATGAATACCGCGTTGCGAGAGCTCGTGCGCACGCGCAAGCCGCTGACGTGCACGCCCGACACTGCGCTGCGCGATGCCTTCGGCCGCATGCACCAGGCGCATGTCGGTTCGATCATCGTGATCGAGCCTGACGGCGAGGGCGGCGACCGACTGAGCGGCATCCTCACCCGCACCGACCTGATCGGACGCGTGATCCTGCCCGAAGTCCCGCTGGCGGCGCCCGTCAGCACCGTGATGACGCGCGACGTGCTTTCGCTCGACGCCGACGACACCGCCGCGGACGCCACCCTGCTGATGGCGGAGCATTCGATCCGGCACATCCCGGTGATGCAGCGGGAAGGGGGGCGGCGGGCGGTGCTCGGCGTGGTGTCGGAGCGCGACCTGTTCGCGTTGCATCGGCTCACTGTCCGCCAGCTCTCGGTCGCGATCCGGCGCGCGGACGGCGTCGAGGGCCTCGCCCTGGTCGCTGCCGACATCCGGCGCCTGTCGCATCACCTGGTGGCGCAGGGAGTGGGGGCGGCCCAGCTGACGAGGCTGATCAGCCACCTGAACGACCAGCTGACCGCGCGCCTGCTGACCCTCGCCTGCACGCAGTTCGAGGTCGAACCGCAGTCGTTCTGCTGGCTTTCGTTCGGCAGCGAAGGGAGGGGCGAGCAGACGATCGCCACCGACCAGGACAACGGCATCCTGTACGTGGACGGCTCGGCTTCGCGCGAGCGCCTGCTCGAGCTTGCCAACTTCACCAACGAGGCGCTCGCCGCCTGCGGGTTCCCGCTGTGCAAGGGCAACATCATGGCGCGCAACCCCGCCCTGACGCTCGCTTACGCCGGCTGGGACGAGCTGTTCTCGCGCTGGATCGACCGCGGCGACCCCGAGGCGCTGCTGGCGGCCAGCATCTACTTCGACTTCCGTCCGCTGTTCGGCAACATCGGCCTTGCGAACCAGCTGCGCGAGGACGTCGTGCAGCGCGCGCAGCGCAACATCCGTTTCCTGAAGCAGATGTCGGACAACGCGATGCGCAACCGGCCCCCGGCGGCGGGCCGCCTGGCCGAATCGCTGTTCGGCGAGGCGGGCGGACCGGAGCGGGTCGACCTGAAGATGCACGGCACCGTGCCCTTCGTCGACGCGGCCCGCATCTGGGCGCTGCGCGCCGGACTGCACGAGACCAACACGGCTGAGCGCCTCAAGCGGCTGGCCGAAATGGGGCAGCTGCCGTCCGACGACGTCACGGGATGGATTGCCGCGTTCGAGTTCTTCCAGCTGATGCGGCTGCGCGCCCAGCATCGCCGCGAGCACGTGTACGGCGCTGCGCTGGAGGCGAATCCGAACGAGGTCGAGCTGCACGCGCTGTCCACGCTGGATCGCCGCATCATCAACGAATCCTTCCGACAGGCGCGCAAGGCCCAGCAGCGTCTAGAACTGGACTTCCCGGGGTAGCGATCGTGGGTTTCATCGATCGGATGATGGGACGGGACGCCGACGGTCACCGGCGCTGGGTAGTGGTCGACGTGGAGACGAGCGGCATGAACGTCGCCAGCGACGAACTGATCTCGATCGGCGGCGTGGCGATGCGCGATGACGGCCGCGTGCTGCCCGGCGACAGCATCGAGATCGTCGTGCAGCAGGGTCAGGCGAGCGCGCGGGAGAACATCCTGGTGCACGGCGTCGGGGTGGCCGCGCAGCTGAACGGCGTCGATCCACCGACCGCCATCGGCATGTTCATGGAATTCGTCAGCACCGCGCCGATCGTGGCCTTTCATGCGCCATTCGATCGGGGCTTCCTCGCGCGCGTCATCAAGTTCTACGTGAACCAGCCGTTCGACAATCCGTGGCTCGACCTGGCGGAACTGGCGCCGGCGCTATACCCCAAGCTCGCCCTGCGGTCGCTCGACGAATGGCTGGACCGGTTCGGCATCCCGGTGCAGGCCCGGCACAGCGCAGCGTCGGACGCGTTCGCGACGGCCCTGCTCGCGTCCCGCCTGTTGCCCGAGGCCCGGAGGCAGGGCGCTCCCTCGTTCGGCAAGATGCTCAAGCTCGCCCGCAACGCGCGCTGGCTGGGCTGAGCGCAGGCGCGGTTCGTTGTTCGCGCTGTCGCGCCACTGGCCGCGGTGCCCGCCAGGGGCGACCGTCACCCCCCCGGCCTAGCGGCTGCGCTGCTTCAGCAGGCGGTTCTGCTCACGCTTCCAGTCCTTGTCGGCCTCGCTGGCGCGCTTTTCGAACTGCCGCTTGCCCTTGGCAAGGCCGAACTCGAGCTTGATCCGCCCCTTGTTGAAGTGCATGTCGAGCGGCACCAGCGAGTAGCCGGCGCGTTCGACCTTGCCGATCAGCTTGCGGATCTCCGCTGCGTTGAGCAGCAGCTTGCGCGTGCGCGTGGGGTCGGGCGAGATGTGGGTCGAAGCGGTCTTCAGGGGCGTGATGTGGCTGTTGAGCAGGTAGAGCGCGCCGTCGCGGACGACCACGTACGACTCGCCCAGCTGCACCTGGCCGGCGCGGATGGCCTTGACTTCCCAACCCTCGAGCACCAGGCCGGCCTCATACCGTTCCTCGATGCTGTAGTCGTGATGCGCTTTCTTGTTCTGGACGATCGCCACGCCGGCCGGGCCTGCAACTGTGAATAGAATCCGAGTGTAGGGCCAGTTCGAGAGCACTGTCGCGCACCGGCCCCGCCGTCCCGCCATGCCCCACGTCCAACGCTCCGTCTACGTCCACTACAGCGCCGAACAGATGTTCGACCTCGTCGAGGACGTCGAGTCGTACCCGCAGTTCCTTCCGTGGTGCGCGGGCTCGCGCATCCTGGCGGACCGCGAGGGCGGAGTGGATGCGAGCATCGACATTTCCTACCGCGGCATCCGCGCGCGCTTCACCACCCGCAACCAGCATCGCTATCCGGAGCAGATCCGGCTCGAACTCATCGACGGGCCGTTCCGCTCGCTGACCGGCCACTGGGATTTCCTGCCGCTGCGCGCCGGCGCCTGCAAGGTGCAGCTGGCGCTCGACTACGTGTTCGCCAGCGGCCTGCTCGGGCGCGCCGTCGCGCCGGTGTTCGACGCGATCGCGAACTCCATGGTGGACTCCTTCGCCCAGCGGGCCGAGCAATTGTATGGCCCCACGTGAACTCTCCGTCAGCGTGGTCTACTGCGCGCCCGGGGTCGAGGACGTCAGCGAGTTGAAGGTCCCGGCCGGTTCGACCGCCGCCGATGCCGTGGCGGCGTCGGGCGTGCTGCAGCGCCACGCGCAGCTTGGCGCGCAGCCGCCGGATGTCGGGATCTGGGGTCGGAGCTGTTCGCCCGAACAGAGGCTCGAGGAGGGCGACCGGGTGGAGCTCTACCGACCGCTGACGATCGACCCCAAGGACGCCCGCCGCCTTCGGGCCGAGGTCAGGCGGCGCCGGACCGGGCGGCGCTAGCCCGCTAGTTGCAGAGCGACTGCACCATCTTGCGCGTGCGCTCGGTTTCCTGGGCGCGCTCGGCGTCGTCGAGGAATTCGCGGTTGCCGCTCGCGTCGGTGCGGGTGATGCGCATTCCATCTTCCAGCGAGCGCAGGTAGCCACGGGCCCGTTCGCACTCCGTCGCCTTGGCCGCGCTCTTCTGCTGCTCTTCCTGGGCCTTGCGTTCGGTGTCCGCTCGCTCCTGCTGGCGCTTGCGGAACTCCATGTCCCGTTCGGCAATCGTCTTCGGGCCGCCGGCCGCCTTGGCGGGGTCGCCCGCCGCGGCGGGCGCCGCCGGCTGGGGAGCGGGCGCCTGCACGGTGGGCTGGCGCAGGATCTGCGAAGCCTTGATTTCGGGCGGCGGCGGCCGGTCCGAATAGACCACCCGGCCGTTGTCTTCCTTCCACGACCACTGGGCGGAAACCCCGGTCACGTAGGTGCCCGCAGCAATGACTACAAGAAGGGCCGCCCACCGTCGGGTTCGTGGTCGAAATCTCATAGCGGTCATCTCCATGGACGCCCATTTTCCGACGCTTCCCCGGACGCGGGCAAGCATCCGTTCGCCGGAACAGGACGGCAGTAGTCCGCCAATTTGGGCCGCGGACCATCGCGTATACTCCGCTTTTGCGTCATGAGGACAACTATGCGGTTGGTTCAGAAGGCGCTGACCTTCGATGACGTGCTGCTCGTCCCCGCCTACTCGGCGGTTCTTCCCCGCGACGTGCAGCTCGCGACCAGGCTCTCCCGGAACATTGCACTGAACATCCCGCTCGTGTCGGCGGCGATGGATACCGTCACCGAAGCCAGTCTCGCGATTGCGCTGGCGCAGGAGGGCGGGATCGGCTTCGTGCACAAGAACATGCCCCCGCAGAAGCAGGCGGCCGAGGTGCTGAAGGTCAAGCGCCACGAGGCGGGCGTGCTGCGCGACCCGATCACGATCACCCAGGACATGACGGTCCGCGACGCGATCGACCTGCAGCGCGCGAACAAGATCTCGGGCCTGCCGGTGGTCGAAGGCAAGCGGGTGGTCGGCATCCTGACCAACCGCGACCTGCGCTTCGAGACCCGTTTCGACGCGCCCGTGCGCGAAGTCATGACGCCGCGCGAGCGGCTGGTGACCGTTCCCGAAGGGGCGAGCCTCGAAGAAGCCAAGGCGCTGATGCACAAGCATCGCCTCGAACGGGTCCTGGTCATCAACGGCAACGACGAGTTGCGCGGCCTGATCACCGTGAAGGACATCACGAAGGCCACCGAGCATCCGCTGGCCGCCAAGGACGAGCAGGGCAAGCTGCGGGTCGGCGGCGCGATCAGCACCGGGCCGGATTCCGACGAGCGCGCGGAGCGCATGGTGCGGGCGGGTGTCGACGTGCTGGTGGTCGACACCGCGCACGGCCACCACCAGGGCGTGCTCGACCGCGTGAGGTGGGTCAAGAAGAACTTCCCGTCAGTGGACGTGATCGGCGGCAATGTCGCCACGGCCGAAGCCGCCCGCGCGCTGGTCGACGCGGGCGCCGACGGCGTGAAGGTCGGCATCGGGCCGGGCTCGATCTGCACGACGCGCATCGTCGCCGGCGTGGGCGTGCCGCAGATCACGGCGGTGTCCGACGTCGCGCAGGCGCTGGCCGGGACGGGCGTGCCGCTGGTCGCCGACGGCGGCATCCGCTATTCCGGCGACGTTTCCAAGGCGCTGGCGGCGGGCGCGTACACGGTGATGATGGGCAGCATGTTCGCCGGCACCGAGGAGGCGCCTGGCGAGGTGATCCTCTACCAGGGCCGCTCGTACAAGAGCTACCGCGGCATGGGCAGCCTCGGCGCGATGACCGAAGGCTCGGCCGAGCGCTACTTCCAGGACAACGACGCCAACGTCGACAAGTTCGTGCCGGAGGGCATCGAGGGCATGGTGCCGTACAAGGGGAGCGTGCTCGCGATCATCTTCCAGCTCACCGGAGGACTGCGATCCAGCATGGGCTACTGCGGCTGCGGCTCGATCGACGAGATGCGCACGAAGGCGCAGTTCGTCGAGATCACCGCCGCCGGCATGCGCGAGTCGCACGTGCATGACGTCCGGATCACCAAAGAGGCGCCGAACTACCGGATCGAGAGCTGAGGGCCGCCCCGGTGGCCCGCGTACTTCCGACTGCCCGCACGCACGCGGCGGGCGCGCGTCCCGTCCACTTCCCAGCCGGCGGTCGCCCGCGCGACGGCCTCGTTCCATGAACCACGACAAGATCCTGATCCTCGACTTCGGCTCGCAGGTGACGCAGCTCATCGCCCGCCGCGTGCGCGAAGCCAGCGTCTACTGCGAGATCCACCCGGCGGACGTCAGCGACGGGTTCATCCGCGAGTTCGCGCCGAAGGGCGTGATCCTCTCGGGCAGCCACATGTCCGCCTACGAGGAAGCGACCGACCGGGCGCCGAAACTCGTGTTCGAGCTTGGCGTGCCCGTGCTCGGCATCTGCTACGGCATGCAGACGATGGCGCAGCAGCTCGGCGGTCGCGTCGAGGGCGGGCACACGCGGGAGTTCGGCTACGCCGAGGTGCGCGCGCGCGGCCATACGCGCCTGCTGGCGGGCATCGAGGATGAGCGCAGCCCGGAAGGCTACGGCCTGCTCAAGGTGTGGATGAGCCACGGCGACAAGGTGGTCGACATGCCGCCGGGCTTCAAGCTGATGGCATCGACCGAGAGCTGTCCGGTGGCCGGCATGGCCGACGAGTCGCGCCACTTCTACGGCGTGCAGTTCCATCCGGAAGTCACCCACACGCTGCAGGGACAGGCGATCCTGAACCGCTTCGTGCTCGAGGTCTGCGGCTGCAAGCCGGACTGGGTGATGGGCGACTACGCCGCCGAGGCTGTCGGGAAGATCCGCGCGCAGGTGGGCGACGAGGAAGTGATCCTCGGCCTGTCCGGCGGTGTCGATTCGTCCGTCGCCGCCGCGCTGATCCATCGCGCGATCGGCAAGCAGCTCACTTGCGTGTTCGTCGACACCGGCCTGCTGCGGCTGGACGAGGGCCGGCAGGTGATCGACACGTTCGGCAAGCACATGGGCATGAAGCTGATCGCGATCGACGCGACCGCCCGCTTCATGGACGCGCTGAGGGGCGTGTCCGATCCCGAGGACAAGCGCAAGATCATCGGCCGCGAATTCGTGCATGTGTTCCAGGAAGAGGCAGCGAAGCTGCCGAACGCGAAGTGGCTGGCGCAGGGGACGATCTACCCCGACGTGATCGAGTCGGCCGGCGCGAAGACCAAGAAAGCCACGACGATCAAGAGCCACCACAACGTCGGCGGCCTGCCCGAGACGCTGCACCTGAAGCTGCTCGAGCCGCTGCGCGAACTCTTCAAGGACGAGGTCCGCAACCTGGGGCTCGCGCTCGGGCTGCCGCGCGACATGATCTTCCGCCACCCCTTCCCGGGGCCGGGCCTCGGCGTGCGCATCCTCGGCGAGGTGAAGAAGGACTACGCGGACCTGCTGCGGCGGGCCGATGCGATCTTCATCGAGGAACTCAGGGCGACCGGCTGGTACGACCGCACCAGCCAGGCGTTCGCCGTGTTCCTGCCGGTGAAGAGCGTCGGCGTGATGGGCGACGGGCGGACCTATGAGTGGGTCGTGGCGCTGCGCGCGGTGCAGACATCGGACTTCATGACCGCGCACTGGGCGCACCTGCCGCACGACTTGCTGGGGCGCGTGTCCAACCGCATCATCAACGAGGTGCGCGGCATCAACCGCGTCGTCTACGACATCAGCGGAAAGCCGCCTGCGACGATCGAGTGGGAGTAGCTCTCGAGGTCTGTCGGGACCTGTCGAGGTCTATCGAAGAGTAGGCCTGGCGCGCTGACGGCAAATTCCCGCGCTCCCGGGCGATGGGGCGCACCGGTGCGTCGCGCTTCGCGGCTCCGCCCCGAGCAGGGGACTGGAAGGGCAGGCGACGAGACGACGTGCCCGTCGCTGATCTATGCAACTACATCATCAACGTGAACGCTCTCCGGGCGTCGATCCGGCCGTGCCGAGCGCGGCATGGCCGGTGGTCGCGCCACGAGAGGTGCTGTCGAGCTTGGGGGCCAGAAACCTGTCTATGGCAGCAACTTCGTCCAGGTCGAGTCCGGATCGAACTTCTTCATCTTCGCCGCGGTGGCCGCGGTGTTCTTGCCAAGATTGTTCTGGTAGACGACGCCATCGTGGCTGCAGATGAATGTCATGACGCCCGAGACCCCCCAGCGAACAGGCCAGGCGACGAAGGCGAAGCCGCCGATCATCCGGCCTCTGACGACGTAGTCGTAGGCACCTCCGGGCGCGGCCTTGCCCTGGGCGGTGAGCACCTTGAAATCGTAGCCGTGGAATGCGCGACTGTCTTCCTTGTAGCCCTGCCGGCCCGCCTCGGCCGCAAGCGGCCCGAGCGGGCTTGGCGGCTCGCCCGCGGTCGTGGGCCAGTAAAGGCCGTCCTGCTTGCCGGGGCTGCTGACGATCTTCTGGGCGTATTCGAGGGCCCCGCTGCGGTCTCGGTCCTTCAGCACGTACTCACGCTGAGCGTCCGAGAAGGCGAGGCAGCTCTGAATGGCGGAGAGTTCGTTCTCGCCAATCCGCCGGTTGACGATCTCCTCCGCGCCGGCGCGGGCGTCGAACATCCAGCCCTGGGCCTTATTCACCAGCGGGAACGGGAACGGGTAGTCATGGGCGCCGATCAGCAGCGTCAATGCCGCGTCGTCCTGCTGGACGAACCTGACGGATTGCTCGTACGCGGCGACGAATTCGTCGCGTGTCCCGGCGTCGGAAACTTCGTCACCGGTGTATATGAGCGCACCGCTGCCGGGCCCCAGGACCGAGTAGACGCGCATCAAGTCCTTGGTCTTCAAAGCCTCGTAGAGCGCGCGCGCGGCGTCTTCGGGCGTCGCGTAGGTCGCTTGCGCTGGCTTCGGCGCGCTCGTCCGGACGGGCGCGTCGGCGGCGTGCGCCAACGGGACCGCAGACAGGGCGGCAAGTGCCGAGACGGCCAGCGCGGTGGCGAGACGTCCGATCTTCATGCGCACTCGAGGTCGAACGCCGCAGGAACGGCTGATCATCACTTCACCTTCTCCTTCCGCCACCGCCGGCGCCAGCGCCACTGCCACCACCGCGGCCTCCGCCGCCCATGCTCGAGCGGCTGTGCGCTCCGCGATTGCTGAACTGCTGCGCCTGCCCGAACGAGTGCCCCGGATTGATCGACGGCGCAGGGCGGCCGCCGCCGCCCCAGCTGCGATCCGCAGGGCGACCCGGAGTGATGTTTTCCGGCCGGTTCATCGGCGGGGGCCTGGGGTACACCGACCCGCCCGGGCGATCCATCGGCGACGGACGCGGCGGCGTCATGCCACCTGGCCTGTCGAACGTCGACGGCGGGCGCGAACCCATTCCGTACGGGCGATCCATCGCCGAGGGACCCGACGGACCGACGGGAACAGGGCGATCCATCGTCGAAGGACCCGATGGACCGATGGGGCTGGGGCGGTCCATCGTCGCGGGACCCGATGGACCGATGGGGGCCGGGCGGTCCATGGTCGCGGGACCCGATGGACCGATGGGGGCCGGACGATCCATCGTCGCGGGACCCGACGGACCGATGGGGCCCGGGCGGTCCATTGTCGAAGGGCGCTGCAAGGCTCCCGGGGCACCTGGACTGTTGCTGCCGCGGTAGTCGCGGTAGTCGCGGCGCGCCGCCACCGCGTTCTGATCGATCTTCTGGTAGCGGTCGCGCGTCGCGGCGTCCCGGTAGGCCACTCCCTTGCGCTGCTCGGGGCGATGTTGCCACTTGCCGTCGCCGCTGACGCCGCCCCTGAGCTCCGGCCTCGGCCTTCTGTTGATGTTGATGTGGATGTGGTTCCCGCCCCAGCTCGGGCGGCACCAACCCCAGTGGTGCCCGCCGATCACCCAGCCGATTCCGAAGCCGATGGTCCCGCCGACGATGACGGCGCCCGGGTAGTACATCGCCGGCGGCGCCCAGTACCACGGCGGGTAGTACGGCGCCCACCAGGGGCCGTAGACGTACACCGGGTTGTACACGGGCACGTACACGTACCTTGGCTGCGCCGGCTCGATGACGATCGTCCGGTCTTCCACCACGACCTTCTGCTGCTCGGTGCTCTTGAGGTTGCCGGCGGCCTGCGCCTTTGCGCGCAAGCCCTGCACGGTCCGCAGGACGGTCGCCTCGTCGGCGAGAAACGCGTCGCCCAGCTGCTGCATCCAGTCGAGCTTGTCGTTCATCATCTCGAGGACCTGCGGGAACCCGGTCAGCGATATCACGCTCGGGTCCCAGTTCTTTCCCTCGATGGCCTGGGCGAGGGCGTCACCCTTGAGGCCGCGGTTGGCCTGGACGAAGCGCGCCGCCGCGACGACGTCCAGCGGATAGGTCGAGGCCATCAGAACCTGCGCCAGCAGTTCATCCGGGTACAGCGCGACCGGCGCCAGCAGCGAATCGAGCAGGTCCTGCGAATACTCGGCAGCGGGCGGCGCGGACTGACCCTGACCCTGAGCCTGAGCCTGAGTCGTGATCACGGCGAGGCAAGCCAGTGCGAGCAGAAATGCGAAGGTGCGGTGGATGTGGCGGGTCACGGCGTCACGGGTGTCGGAGGTGATCGATTGTCGACCCACCCTCGGGCCCGATTCCGACCTTGGGATGGAATTTTTGGCAGCGACCTCGCCGATCTTAGGCGAATGTGGCCCTGGTGGCGCGAAGGAGGGCCTCGCAGAGGGCGATCTTCAACATCCGGGCGTCGATCCGGCCGTGCCGACCGTCGAGATGGCCAGTCTTGGCGACCTTCAATCCCGGGCCGTACGGAGCCCACCGCCACCGGGTATTGAATGCCAGCAGCGGGATGGCCAGCGGTCGCACGCATGAGCGCGGTGGCCGGCAAGACCTGGCCAACTGCGGCCAATCGCGTTGCAGCTCGGCGTCCTGAAACCCCGCTCTGCCTCGCGGCCGCCGTGCGCGACGCGGCCGCCGCCGGCCTGCAGGTCAACCGCCGTTCTGCAGCATGTGCGCGAGAAGGGCCTGCGACAGATCGCCGGTCTCGAGCAGCCCCTTGCTCTTCTGGTATTGCCTCACGGCGGCCGTCAATTCCGGGCCCGCCCGACCGATCGCGCCAGGCTGGAAACCGAGGCGAATCAACGACTTCTGTGTCTCGATCAGCAGAGTCTGGTCACCGGCCTGGGCTGGTGCGGCCGCGGCCTGCGCGCGTTGAATCCGTTGCTCTTCGAACTGCTGCTGCGCCGCCCATTCGGCTTGGCGTCGCTGCATCTCGGCCTGGTGATACTGGTGCCGCTGCATGTCGGCCGCCGCTTCGGATGCGCCGATCACGCCGCCGATGATGGCGCCAGTGCGCGCGCCCCTCTTGCCACCGACCAGCTTGCCGACCATGGCGCCGCTCAGGGCGCCCCCCATGCCTCTGCCCATGATGCCTGCATACGCGGGTGGTACTGCCAGTGCGGCGGTGACGGCCCCCACCACGGCCAGGGTGATGATGTGGCGCTTCATTGCCCGCCCTCCCGCTTCCTTCCGTCGGACCACATCTCGGTCAGTGCTTTGCCATCCGGCGTCCTGACCTCGACCTTGCCATCGGGCCAGCCGGCCTTGAACCGGCCGGTGATGCTGCGCCCCTCGGCGTTGATGAAGCGCCCTTGCCCGTTGGGAAGACCATCCGCGAATTCACCTTCGTAGACATCGCCGTCGGCCGCTTCGTAGCGCCCCACGCCGGAATAGGTGCTCGTCTTGAAACCGCCCCGGTAGTAGTCCCCGTTCTTGCCCAGCCATTCACCCGTACCTTCCAGGTCGCCGGCCACGAAGTTGCCACGGTATTGCTCGCCGTCGGCCAGGATCAGATGGCCGGGTCCGTGCAGCTTGCCGTTTGCAAATCGACCCGTGTACTGGTCACCCGCCGCCGTCCTCAGGATGCCGTCGCCGGTATAGCTGTTGCTGTTCATGACGCCTTGAAACGTCAAGCCGGCCGCGGTCTTGGCGTCGAGCACCCCGTCAATCTCGTCATCCTTGAAGGCGCCTTCGAAGCGGTCATAGCCGCCTTGAGGCGCGGCAACGTAGACCGTGCCCTGGCCATTGGCCCTGCCGTCCCGCATCGAACCTTCGTAACGCCCGACGAGTTTGCCGTTGTCGATCCAGCTGAGAACCCCTTGACCGGTCGCGCGCTTGTTCTGGTCGCATCCGCCCGACCAACTGATCAACACACCCTTCGCCGCGTCGTCCTTGTCATGGACCGCGCATCCGGTGATGGGGTCGACGTGCCAGGTCTCCGCCAGCGCCAGCGTGCTGATGAACAGCCCCAGCAAGAGGCCCAGTCCTCGGCAAGAGTCCTTCATCCGTTTGTTCCTCTCGGCGATTGCATGATCTGGCGTGGAGTGCGATGGTCGCAACCATCGGGAGCGCGCTCGTACCAAGGACGGCACTGCTCGGGCATTCTGACAGAAGCCAGCATCGTTCGCTACAGGACGGGCCTGCAGGAACCTTCAAGCCACGGTTCCAGGGGGACGCCATCTGCCGCGTGGCGATCGAGGCCCAACCTCGGTTCGACCAGTGCCGATGCAGGCGCACGCCGACCGGATCCTGCTGCGCAGTTCATGGCCGATCGAGCTTGCTTGGCGCGGCGGGCGCACTCCTCCCCATCAGCCAAGCGGCGGGCAGCAAGACAACGAGTGCGGTGAGCGTGGTCGTGATGACCATCACCGGCACGATGGGATCACCGAAGCTCTGAACACTCACGATCAGCGCGGCGGGAAAGCTGCGGAATCCCGTGCCGACACCAAGAACTGTCTGGTGGGCCCCATGCCTGCCGCCGAGAAGCCACCCGGACAGCGCGCACAGAAACGAAAACAGGAGCCCTGCATAGATTGCCCCCGTTCCGAAGACGCTCATCAGGCTCTGGAAATGCAGGGCAACGATGAGAACGACCGTCGCCACCAAGGTGACGCCCGATATCCGTGCGAGCACGGAAGCCAGGCGTGCGGCAAGCGGCGCAGCGTGCGCCCTGACGATCATGCCGCCGATCAAGGGAAGCAGGATCAGCAAGACAAGCAACCGAACGATCTGCCACGGGTTGACTCGTGAGCCCTCGACCAGCAGCGGCAGCACCACCGGCAGATAGACGATCGTGCCGACCATCAGCATGACCAGCAGCCCCACTGCGAAGGCGACGTCTCCCTTGGCGACGCCGGCGATCTTCGGCATGAACGGCGCGCCGGCGGCCAAGCCCAGCAACAGCAGGCCCTGCGCATACGGTTCGTCCAGTCTGAGCAGATGGGCAACGCCCAGCGCCAGCAGCGGCGCGATGACGAAGTTGGCAACCAGCGACAGGGTCAACAGCCTGGTGTTTCGCAACGGCTGCAGGACTTGCTGCAACCGCAGCCCCAGGCCTATCTCGGACATGCTCGACAAGAGAAACACAGTCACCGACAGCTCGGCGACCGCTGCGAAGAACTCCGTCACCTGGGCGCCTTCATGCGGTGTTGAGTTGGTTCCAGGAACATGCTTCGAGACGGGGTCGGCGAAAGCGGAGAGTCGAGCAAGCGCGAGACGCAGGAACCAGCGCCCGCAGACACGACCATGATCGATTCACCCTCGTCCAAATCGAGTGCCGGGATAGTGAAGCCGATTTTCACATGAGCGGCACTCTCGACCCGCAGCGCTGCAGGTGCGGCATGACGACAGGCGTTCCGCTTGACGGAATCCTTATGGCGGATCAGGATCGCGCATGATTCGCTCGTTTGCGTGCGCCGATACCGAGGCCCTGTTTCACAGCCGTTCGGTATCCCGCTTCCGCAGCACCGAGCGCGTCGCGAGGCGCAGGTTGCTCCAGATCCACGCTGCCACCGGGCTGGCCAGCCTGCGCGTCCCGCCGGGCAGCCGGTTGGAGGCACTGAAGGCTGGCCGCAAGGGCCAGCACGGCATTCGCATCAACCACCGGTGGCGGATCTGCTTTGTCTGGAACACCGATGGCGCGCACCGCGTCGAGATCGTGGACTTCCACTAGGAATGCGGAACATGGCCAGGTTGCTCGAAGAGGTTCATCCGGGCGAGATCCTGCTGGAGGATTTCATGAGGCCCATGGGCATCAGCGCTCGCCAGCTCGCGGCGGACATCGACGTTTCGCCGAGCCGGATCAGCGAGCTGGTGAACGGCCAGCGCCCCATCACGGCGGATACCGCGCTTCGGCTCGGGATGTTCTTCGGCATGGAGGCCCGGTTCTGGCTGAACCTGCAGTCCGAGTACGACATCCGGGTCGCGGACCGGGAACTCCGAGCCAAGCTCTCGCCAAGGATCCGCGTCTTTCAACCGGTCGCGGGGTGACGATGTCCCGGTTGACGGTAAGGAATCTGGCCGACAATTCAAGCGCGGCAGGCGCTTGGGTTCGTTGATGCCCGGCCCCGGCGGGTGGTCACCCATGGGTCACGGCGAGGTTCGACGGAGCGCTCGCCAGTGCCCCAGGACTCGACAGACCTCGAAAGGCCGGCTTTCGCCGGACCGCCCGGAAACCCGCGTCAATGCCGGTTCCTGACAGGTTGACGGCAATAATGACGGTGAGAATCCGCGAAGCAGCGTCCAGTGCCCTGCCAATCAACAGCCTAGAACGCTCGTGGATGACCGAGCGGGTAGGAGTCGGCCGGCACGGGGTGCGCCGGGATCCAGTCCGCCGCGGCGCGGTCCGTGCGCCCTGCGCCCGCGCCGCCTGGCGCATCGGCCCGTGACCACGGGAACGCTTGACTGATGACCGCGAGTTCAGCGCCGGGGTGTGTCCCGCTGCGATGCATGCGCAGGCTCGGTGCCATCGTGGTGGCGCTGTTGCTGGCCGCGTCGGTGTCCGGGTGCGCATGGCTTGATACCAAGCAGCGCATGCTGGCGCTGCGGCCGACGCCTGGCCACCCGGCGGACTTCGCGGAGTTGCGGCAGGGCGATGTGCGCTTCCGGTTGCCTGTCGAGTCGGGCGACGGGGGCTTCGAAATGCTGGCCCTGTGGTGGCTGCCGCATCGCGATCCCGACGCGCCGACGCTGCTGTACCTGCACGGCACCTTCCGCAACCTCTACAAGAATTATCCGAAGATCGAGGTGCTGCGCGAGGCGGGCTTCTCGGTCGTCGCGGTCGACTACCGCGGCTGGGGCGACAGCACGCCGATCGTGCCGTCGGAAGCAACGATCTATGCGGACGCGCAGTCGGCCTGGTCTGAAGTCGTGCGACTGCAGCCCGATCCCGGCAAGCGCGTGATCTATGGCCATTCTCTGGGCGGTACGGTGGCCGTGGATCTGGCCAGCCGGCTGCACTACGGTTCCGATTACGCAGCGCTCGCGCTCGAATCGACCTTTTCGAACGTGCCGGACCTTGCGGCCTCGGCGGGATTCTGGGGTCGACTCGGGGCGTCGTTGACGACCCTGGAGTTCGACGCCGCCAGCAAGATCGGACGCGTCGACGCGCCGGTGCTGATGCTGCACGGCGCGGCCGACAGGACGGTCCCCGTCGAACTCGGCCGGCGCCTGCGCGACGCGGCTCGGCCCGGTGTGCGCTGGATCGAGGTGCCGGGGGGCAGCCACAGCATGCTGCACAGCGAGGCCGCCGAGATCTACAAGCAGGCCTTCCGGGAACTGCTTGACCCGCGCGGCGCGCGTACGTCCTCGAACACCCCGGATGCCACGCGCTGACCGCGCCGGTGCGCGGCGGCCGTCCTGGACGCGTCTAGAACGCGTAGCCCAGTCCCAGGCTGAAGGACACCGCCGACGGCTTGACGGTTCCGAGGCTGGTTCCGTCTTGCGAGAGCTTGAGGCGCGCGAAGTTGACGGACAGTCCTACGCTGGAGACCAGCGCGTCCGTGACCGGAAAGGTGGCGCCGGCCTGCAGCGCCGGGCTGATGCTGGTGTTCGAAAGCGAGTAGCCGGGCAGGTCCTGCTGCGGCGTTCGGTTGTACGCGACGCCGGCGCCGGCGTACGTGCGCAACCCCCGGTAGGAAGGGAAGTGATACTGCGCAGCGATCGTGACCGGCATCAGGTCGAATGTTCCGAGGCGCGCGCCGTTCAGGTCGAGCGAATGGCTGGATCGGGCCACGGAAACGTCGATGGCGGTTCTTTCGTTCAGGAAACGTCGGTAGCCGGCCACGGGCGCCCACGAATTTCCGGAGGCCACGCTGTCGATCCCGCTGGCGTCGGAGTTGACCCAGGCGGCGGCACCGTAGACCAGGTTCCTGCGCTGCGGTCCGTTCCCCGGCGTGGCTGCGCCAAGCGACAATCCGGTCGCGGTGTCACTGCGGGACGCCGGCGCCCCATCGGCGAAGGGCAGCGCAATCCGCGCGAAGAAGAACAGGACCTCGGTCGTCGGGATCCAGGTGCCATAGAGCGTGACTCGGTCGGTGCCGATGCTTGCCAGCGGAAGCGCGGCCGGTAGCGGGAGGTAATTGGCATCCGCGCGCGCGGTCACGAACACCGTATAGCCGAGACCTCCCTTGAGTCCGGCAAACAGGGGCCAGCGAGCGATCCATCCGTACCCGACTACCGGCTGCAAGTCATAGTGCGAGTCGCTGAACGCGACCAGGTAGACCAACCGCTCGTTGTCCTTCGCGTCGATCACCGTCCTGGCGAAGCCTGCTCCCCACGGATAGTGATTCTCCTGGAAGCGGTTCGGATACTTGTACGGCGGGTGGTAGGTGTACACCGGTAACAGCAGGTCGGAGTGCCCATCGCGAAAGATGCGTTTCGAGCCTTCCCATGCGTCGGCGAACCAGCCCTTCCAGCCCGAGTTCCGTTCGCCGGGTGGCACCAAACCCACCGTGGTGGACTCGTTCGTCGCGCTTAGTGCGCGTTGCGTGAACGACGGCGCGGCGTCCTGCGCGGCTGCCGGCGCGGCTGCGATCGAAAGGACCAGCGCCAGCAGCGCGGCGCCACCGGCAAGAATCGATGGATTCCAACGCGCCGCGGGTTCGCGGCGGCCGGACGTGAACAGAACCAATCGTGGGAATCTCATGCGAGTGTTGGACCGGTGGCCGCCGTTACCGATTGCGGCACGTTCAAAAAAAGAACAGCGGACCCTTGGGGTCCGCTGACGCGCAAGACAGGTCGTGCCTCTTTACCGCGGCGAGGACGATCGAGTTGACGATCTTCCAGCCTCCTGAACTCAGGGCGCGATCTTACCCAAAGTCGCCCGGGCTGGCATGGTGAGTGGATGACCAGTGTGCCCGGCGAATGCCTTCAAATCGTCCCGGGGACGCGGCGGCATTGTCGGTCTCATGTCATTGCAGCGTGCTTGAGGACCGGCCCGCCGCTGAAACTTCATTGCCCATGCAGCGACCGTGGTCGCGATCGACTGCTCACGGGTGCCCGGTTTCGCCCGGTGATCTGCTTGAAGAAATGCAGTTGCCAGGAGCGCCGACCCGGTGTGCTGGGAGACGGGTACATCCTCGACGCGGAGCGCTGCATCGATCGTGTCGCCCATGACATCGGAGGCAAGCCGCTGGCGATGATCGGGTTGGAGTACTCTTCAGTATCCATTGCGGCGATAGCCTGCGCCTTGACGGGAAAGTCGACGTCAAGATAGTTGCTTGGCAGTCCCTGCGGCAACAGACATCCTCACGCCGCCGCGTACCGGGCTCGGACCCTTCGCGACCGATGGCAGGCCACCGGTCTGCGCGTTTTGACTCTCTCTTCTGCCACTGGAGCGACTTCCACATGCGAACCGGATTCTCAGGACACTTGAAGTGGGTGTTGCTCTGCGCCGTGGCGGCGATGCTCGCCGCGGGCTGCGGCAAGAAAGACGATGCGATCGCAGTGGCCGCAAAGCAGGACGCGGTCAAGGGTGTGCCCGCACCTGGCATCGCCGAGACGAAGGCCATCGCGGAGGACGCATTCATCTACGGCTTGCCACTGGTGATGAACTACGCCGTGATGCAGGAGTTCGTCGTCGACAAGAACTCGGGGCAATACAAGGGTCCGTTCAACGAGGTCAGCAACGAAGCCCGCGTCTTCACCTACAAGGACACGGCCGTCGTCACGCCCAACAGCGACACGCCGTATTCGATGCTGTGGCTGGACCTGCGTGCCGAGCCCATGGTGATCTCGGTGCCGGCGGTGGACAAGAAGCGCTACTACTCGGTGCAGCTGATCGACGGCAATGTCTACAACTATGGCTACATCGGCAGCCGGGCGACGGGCGTTGAAGCCGGCGACTATCTCGTGGCCGGTCCCGACTGGAAGGGCGAGACGCCGGCAGGCATCAAGCAGGTCTTCCATTCGACGACGCCGTTCGGGCTGACGGTCTTCCGCACGCAGCTCTTCAACGCGCAGGACATGCCGAACGTGAAGAAGGTGCAGGCGGGCTACAAGGCGCAGCCGCTGTCTGCGTTCCTGAAGCAGCCCGCGCCGCCGGCCGCGCCGAAGATCGACTTCCTGCCGGCCACGACGGCGGGGATCAAGGACAACTTCTACCAGTACCTCGATGCCGCGCTGCAGTTCGTTCCGGTGACCGACGAGGACAAGGCGGTCCGTGCCCGGCTGGCAAGCATCGGCATCGGTCCGGGCAGGGCTTTTGAGTTCAAGGATCTTTCGCCGGAGCACAAGGCCGCCGTCCTGCTGGCGATGAAAGAGGGCGACGACAAGGTAGACAAGTTTCTGGCCGACGGGATGAAGGACGTCAACGGCTGGAAGATCGGATCGGTCTTTGGCGATCGCGCTTTCTACAAGGGCGATTGGCTGATGCGCGCCGCCGCCGCCAAGGGAGGCATCTACGGGAACGATGCCGTCGAGGCCGTCTATCCGATGACCCGGACGGATGCAGGCGGCGAGACGCTGGATGGGAGCAAGCACGACTACACGCTCACGTTCCCCGCCGGGCAACTCCCGCCCGTCAACGCCTTCTGGTCGGTGACGATGTATGACGGCAAGACGCAGCTGTTGATCGAGAATCCGATTGGCCGCTACCTGATCAACTCGCCGATGCTTCCGGGGATGAAGAAGAACCCGGACGGTTCGCTGACGCTCTACATCCAGAAGGCCTCACCGGGCAAGGCGAAGGAGGCCAACTGGTTGCCCGCGCCCAACGGACCCATCTACCTGGTGATGCGCCTGTACTGGCCGAAGACGACGCCGCCTTCGGTCCTGCCGGCAGGTGCGGGAAGCTGGAAACCGCCGGCCGTCACCGCGTCGAAATAGCGGCATGCGCCGGGTGCGCCGCCAGACCGTGACCGCGACGGCGCAGGTTCCCTCGTCAGGTGGACCGGCGTTTTCGACGGCCAGCCTCAGCCCGGCGCTGCAGGCCAGGGCCAGCTAGCGTTCCGATCACCGATGCCCTGATGCCGAGGGCTGGACTCTCATCGAACTTTCCGCGCCATCAGCTCGCGCAGGGCAACTCGAGCCCCGGAACGTCAGGCTGGCGCCTGAAACGTTCGGCTTCGGGGCTCGGCTGCGCGCTCTGGACGCGGAATGGCGGGCGCATGGCGGCCCACGTCTCAGGCCAAGGCACGGGCAGGGGCAGGATTAGTGCCTGTCCTCTGTCCTCGACGCTTCGCTATAGATCGGGTCTATAGATCGAATTAATAGAAATAACTTCATCGATAGTTGCAAGCGGGCTAAGGTCTGGACTGGCAACAACCCAACCTGGAAGGTCGAGATCATGTCGAGTGAAGCAAAATGTCCATTCGCCGCGACGCAGGGTGCGCGGACCACCGCTGGCGCACAGTCGAATCGGGACTGGTGGCCGAAGCTGCTCAACCTGCAGATCCTGCACCAGCACTCGACGAAGTCCGACCCGATGGGCGTGGACTTCAACTACGCCGAAGCATTCAAGTCGCTCGATCTGGCCGCGCTGAAGACGGACCTTCGCACGCTGATGACCGCCTCCCAGGAGTGGTGGCCTGCTGACTGGGGGCACTACGGGCCGCTGTTCATCCGCATGGCCTGGCACAGCGCGGGCACCTACCGCATCGCGGACGGGCGCGGTGGCGCCGGTTCCGGCAACCAGCGTTTTGCGCCGATCAACAGCTGGCCGGACAACGCCAATCTCGACAAGGCGCGCCGGCTGCTGTGGCCGATCAAGCAGAAGTACGGCAACAGGATCTCCTGGGCCGATCTGATGATCCTCGCGGGCAACTGCGCACTGGAATCAATGGGCTTCAAGACCTTCGGTTTCGGCGGCGGGCGCGAAGACATCTGGGAGCCCGAGGAGGACGTCTACTGGGGGTCCGAGGCCGAGTGGCTGGGCGACAAGCGCTACAGCGGTGATCGCGAGCTGGAGAATCCGCTGGCCGCCGTGCAGATGGGCCTGATCTATGTGAACCCCGAAGGCCCCAACGGCAATCCCGACCCGGTCGCATCGGGCCGCGACGTTCGCGAAACTTTCGCCCGCATGGCAATGAACGACGAGGAAACCGTCGCGCTGGTGGCCGGCGGCCACACCTTCGGCAAGTGCCATGGCGCCGGCGATGCGAAGCTGGTCGGCCCCGAGCCCGAAGCGGCCACGCTCGAGGAGATGGGCCTCGGCTGGAGGAATGCGTTCGGCACCGGCAAGGGTGCTCACACCACGACCAGCGGCATCGAAGGAGCGTGGAAGCCGAACCCGACCAGGTGGGACACAGGCTACTTCGACATGCTCTTCGGCTACGAGTGGGAACTGGTCAAGAGCCCCGCTGGTGCCTGGCAGTGGGTGGCGAAGAACGTGGCCGAGAAGGACATGATCCCCGATGCCCATGACCCGTCGAAGAAGCACCGCCCGATAATGACGACCGCGGATCTGTCGCTGCGCTTCGACCCGATCTACGAGCCGATCGCGCGCCGCTTCCACAAGGATCCAAAGGCGTTCGCTGACGCATTTGCCCGCGCCTGGTTCAAGCTGACACACCGCGACATGGGCCCGCGCTCGCGCTACCTGGGTCCCGAAGTCCCCGCCGAAGTGCTGGTCTGGCAGGACCCCGTTCCTCCCCTCGACCACAAGCTGATCGATGCGAAGGACATCGCGGACCTGAAGGCCAGGGTCCTGGCCTCCGGCCTGTCCGTTGTGGACCTGGTGACGACCGCGTGGGCGTCGGCTTCGACCTTCCGTGGCTCGGACAAGCGCGGCGGTGCCAATGGCGCGCGCATCCGGCTGGCGCCTCAGAAGGACTGGGCCGTCAACCAGCCGGCCCGCCTGGCCAGGGTGCTGGCCACCCTCGAAGGCATCCGGGCTTCCTTCAATTCCGCGCAGACGGGCGGGAAGAGAGTGTCGCTGGCCGACCTGATCGTCCTGGCGGGCTGCGCCGCTGTCGAACAGGCCGCGAAGGCCGCTGGACACGTTATCGAAGTGCCGTTCAGCCCCGGTCGCACCGATGCCTCGCAGGAACAGACCGACGTCGAATCCTTCGCGGTGCTGGAACCCGCAGCTGACGGGTTCCGGAATTACCTCAAGGGGCCATCCCGCGTGCCGGCCGAGGAGCTGCTGCTCGACAAGGCTCAGCTGCTGACGCTGACCGCTCCCGAGATGACGGTCCTCATAGGCGGCCTGCGTGCTCTGAGCGTCAACGTGGATCAGTCCGCGCACGGGATCTTCACCAAACGGCCCGGCACGCTCAGCAACGACTTCTTCGTGAACCTGCTCGACATGGGCACGGCCTGGAAGCCGACGTCGGAAGCCGCGGAGACGTTCGAAGGGCGCGATCGTGCGACTGGCGCTCTGAAGTGGACCGCCACGCGCGTCGATCTGGTCTTCGGGTCGAATTCCCAGCTGCGGGCTCTCGCAGAGGTCTATGCGTGCGCCGGTTCGCGGGAGAAATTCGTACGCGACTTCGTCGCGGCGTGGAACAAGGTCATGAACCTCGACCGGTTCGACCTTGCCTGATCCGGGAGTTCCGCTGTCTCCGCTTCGACCGGCCGCGCCCGCCGCAGGGCCGGCCAGCTGGTTAACCAGATCTGCCGTCATGCGCTGGAACTCCGGATCGCTGCGCGGCGACTCGGCGCCGACGGCGATCAACTGATCCACCCGCTCGTCGGTGAACGAGAAGCTGGCATCAGAGTCGATGGGCGAAACGTGAGCCATGCTGCCGAAGCCGCCGGATCCGACGGCTCCGCATCGAACCGAGCGGCCGCATCTCGGCCGACACGGCCGCGCCGGTTGGCAGGGCGCGCTCGCCAGCGCGGGCGCACTGCATCGGTTCCCGCCGCCTGTTCCGTCGGCGAGCCGATCCGGCAGGCGACAACGTACGTTGTCGAGGCGCGGCTCGCCGCGCAGGCCGCCGCCCGACTGCCGCCGGAAACCCTGAGCAGCGGCAGTGTGCGGATTGCCGCGCCCTTCGCAGGGAACACGCTCGTCGCGATCCTCGCCGCGCTGCGGGACGCCGGCGCGACTCGAGGGCAGTAGCTCCTGCCCCGGCGCCGCGCTGCCACCGCTGCTCGTGGCCGGGCGGGCGGCGTACAGTCGAGTTCGCTGAACCAGGATCAAACGCGCGCACCCGTCTCCAGCTAGCCTTGCACCCGGTCGATGCCCGGTGCCGGCGCGGCAGGGCGAGGAACGGCGCTCGGGCGGTTGCCACAGGTGACCCATCGCGCGCAGGACACGATCGCGCAAGGAGACACATGGACAAGTCCTACCCGCCACTGAAGCTGCACGTGCCGGAATCGGCCGAGCGGCCAGGGCGCGAGCCTGATTTTTCCTACCTGCACCTGAAGCCCGCCGGCGAGACGCGCCGACCGCCCGTGGAAGCACTGCCGTCGGAAACGAGCGACCTCGCCTATGGCCTGGTGCGCGTGCTCGACGACGATGGCCGCGCGGTCGGTCCGTGGATGCCGCGGGTCGAAACGGACCTGCTGATCCGGGGGTTGCGCGCGATGATGACGGTGCGCGTCTACGACGCGCGCATGCTGACCGCGCAGCGGCAGAAGAAGATGTCCTTCTACATGCAGAGCCTGGGCGAGGAGGCGATCTGCGTCGGCCAGACGCTGGCGCTTCAGCCGGACGACATGTGCTTCCCGACCTATCGGCAGCAGGGCATCCTGGTCGCCCGCGGCTGCAGCCTGGTCGACATGATGTGCCAGCTGTTCTCCAACGCGCATGACCCGATCAAGGGCCGGCAGATGCCGATCCTGCACTCTTCCCGTAAGCACGGCTTCTTTTCGCTGGCCGGCAACCTCGGGCAGCAGTTCGTCCAGGCGGTCGGCTGGGCAATGGCCTCGGCGATCAAGGGCGGCACGCAGATCGCCTCCGCATGGATCGGCGATGGCTCGACCGCCGAGCCGGACTTCCACAATGCGCTCACGTTCGCGGCCGTCTACAAGGCGCCGGTGATCCTCAACGTGGTGAACAACCAGTGGGCGATCTCGTCGTTCCAGTTCATCGCCGGCGGC
>JAOUJD010000138.1 GCA_029883565.1 Burkholderiaceae bacterium | reverse complement strand
TTGGACTGGCGGTGGCACGCGACCTCGTGCGCGCCCATGGCGGCGACATCGAAGTCGCCAGCGAAGGCCGGGGGCGCGGCGCGCGCTTCACCGTGAGGCTGCCGCTGGCCGGCCGCGAAGGCTGACGGCGGCGAGCAGGCCTGCCAGACCGACAGGGCCGCCGCCACAGCAACGTGGCCGACGGTTCGGATCGGGTCGCCGATGCGCTCGAGATGCGTCCGGGATGCGTGGACGTGGTGCAGCGTGCGCTCAGCGCGCTATCGCCGCGTCCAGTTCGCCCGCGTTCGTCATGGAGCTCGCTGCGGGAGCGTCGTCGGGAAGGTCGACCAGGTCGGCGAGCTGGTGGACGTCCGGTTCGGCCGGTTCGACCGGTTCGGCGTCGGGTTGCCGCAGCAGCGCCCGATATCCGAGGGCACCGCCCGCGATGCCGAGCAGCAACGCCAGCGTGCCCCACGCGAGGCGTTCGCGTTCCGCAGCCGCCGCGCGTTCGACGTTGGCCTGAACGAGCTTCTGCAGGCTGCCGACGTCGCGCTGGTAGTCGTGGCGGACGCGTTCGAGCTCGACCGTTGCCTCCCGCGCGCTGCGCTGGGACTCGGCGATTTCCTCGGCAATGCGGCGATTCGCGTATTCGGCGATGGACTCGGCGCGCTTGCGCTCGGCTTCCGCGTCGGCGACGGCCGCGTTGGCCCGTTTCTCGGCTTCATGCACGCGCGCTTCGGCGGCCGATCCGGCCTTCGACTGTTCCTCCAGCGCCCGCATCCGCTCCTGCTGGGCCCTGACCTGCTCCTCGAGCGCGCGCAGCCGTTCCTGCTGTGCCCTGGACAGTGCCGCGCCTGCCCTGGCGTCGGGTGCGGGGGGCTGGGCGAAGGCGGCGCCGGCGATCACGATGGCCAGCATCGGCGTCGCCAGGACCTGCTCCCAACTCCATGCAAACCGTTGCGCCATCGCTGTCCCGCTGACCGTGACCCACGCGCAGACATTGTCGTGTGGGAGCGACTGCATCGCAAACTCCGCGATCGGGGGAGGAATGCGCCGAGCGCGAGGCGACGAATTTCGGGCTTGACAAAGAGACCGATCGGTCGCTAAAGTTGCCCCATGCAACGTGGTGACGACGCCCGACTCGCATTGATCGATGCGGCAATGCGCGAGGCCAGCCGCATCGGCCTGGCGGCGCTGACGCTCGCGCCGGTGGCAGAGCGGGCCGGCTGGTCCAAGAGCGGCCTGCTGCGGCACTTTCCGTCCAAGGAATCGCTGCAGCTCGCCGTCGTGCACCGGACCACGGAACTGTTCCGCGAGCGGGTCCTGCTGCCGGCCTTGTCGTCTCCCGCCGGCGCGCCACGCCTGCGGGCGATCTTCCGCAACTGGCTCAGCTGGATCGCCGACAACGGCCTCGACGGCGGCTGCCCCCTGAATGCCGCCAGGCTGGAGTTCGACGACCAGCCGGGCGAAGTGCGCGAGGCGCTGGTGGCAGGCTGGAACGACTGGCTCTCCTACCTCGAGCGCCAGGCCGCCAAGGGCATCGAAGACCGGCAGATCCGCACCACGTTGTCTCCCAGGCAGGTCGTGATGGTGGCGATCGGGCTGGCCTCCGCATGCGACAGCATGCTGCGCTTGCTCGGCGTCCGCCAGGCCGTTCGCGAAGCCGAACGCGCGTACGACCAGCTGTTCACCTCCGAGTAGTCCCCCTCCCTGAACGAAGGACTTGCACCATGACCCTGGCTCACGCAATAAAAGCGACCGAACGGTCGCTAAAAATCACCGCGCTGCGAATGGGTGTCCGCGCCGGCGCCGTCATCGCCCCCACCCGAACGGCTGAGTCGATCGCACGCCGCTTCTTCGTCACCTCGCGCCCGCCGCTGCAACGGCAGCAGTTCGGCGGCGCGAAGCCGCAGGTCAGCGTGGTCGCAGTGCCGGATGGCAAGGTCGCGACCTATCGCTGGGGTGCGGTCGGACGTGCGCCGACCGTGCTGTTGACGCACGGCTGGAATGGCTGGGCCCAGCAGATGGAGGCCTTCGTGGCGCCGCTGACCGAACGGGGCTTTGCGGTGCTGGCGTTCGATCACGTGGCCCACGGGCTCAGCGACGGCGAAAGCGCGTCGCTGCCCGCGATGATCCGGTCGACCGAGCGCGTGGTCGCGCAGACACCCAACCTCGTCGGCGCGATCGCGCATTCCCTCGGTGCGGCGGCGCTCGCGTCGGTGCTCGCCTCGAGCCGTCGTGACCTGGCCGGCGCCGTGCTGATCGCGCCGCCCGCGGACCCGCGGCCTTACCTGTCCGGCATGGCGCGCATGCTGGGCGCTCCGGAACGACTGCTGCCGCAGATCCAGGCCCGCGCGGAACAGATCGCAGGCGTCGCCTTCGAGCGACTCGTGATGCATCCGTGGCTGGCGCGGCGCATACGCACGCCGCTGCTGATCGCGCACGACATCGGTGACCGCGACGTGCCGATCGCGCACGGCTACGCCTACACCGTCGGCGCGCGGACACGCCTGCTGGCGACCGACGGGCTGGGCCACACGCGCGTCCTGCGCGACCGTCATGTGGTGGACAGCGCCGTGGAGTTCGTCAGCCGCGGCGCGACAAAGGACGCGCTGGCGCTCGCCGCGTAGCCGGCCGGCCGTCAGCCGGCGATCGGCCGTGTCCGCGCCTCGAGCCACGCGGCGGCCGCGCCCTTGAGGTGCGGGCCGACGCGTCGGCTCACTTCAACGTGGTAGGCGTCGAGCCAGCGCAGTTCGTCGGGCGTCATCAAGGACGTCTCGACGAGCCGCGTATCGATCGGGCACAACGTCAGCGTCTCGAACTGCAGGAACTCGCCGAATTCGGTCGTTTCCGCGGGGACATTCAGCACGAGGTTCTCGATCCGCACGCCCCACTTGCCGGGCCGGTACAGCCCGGGCTCGTTCGAGGTCACCATGCCGGGCTCCATCGCGGTCTGCGGTTCGGGAGCGAGGTGGGGCGTGATGCCGTGCGGGCCCTCGTGCACGTTCAGGAAGTAGCCGACCCCGTGGCCCGTGCCATGACCGAAGTCCGCGCCCGCGGCCCAGATCGGAGCCCGCGCGATGGTGTCGAGCATGGGACCCCGGGTGCCGCGCGGGAACTTCGCGCGCGACAGCGCGATCATTCCCTTCAGCACGAGCGTGAAGTCGCGCCGCTGCTCCGCCGTCGTGTTGCCCACCGGAACGACGCGCGTGATGTCGGTGGTGCCGTACTCGTACTGGCCGCCGGAGTCGATCAGCAGCAGGCCGTCGCCGACGGTACCGCGCATGCAGATCGTCGCGTGCGCCTCGTCGGTGGCACGGTAGTGCGGCAGCGCGCCGTTGGCATTGAAGCCCGCGATGGTGGCGAAGCTCGGGCAGACGTAGCCTGGCCGGCGCGCGCGGGCGGCGCCGATGTGCTCGTCGATCGTCAGTTCCGTGATGGTCTCGTGGCCGAGCGCGGCCTCGAACCATGCGAAGAACTCGGCAAGGGCGGCGCCATCCTGTTCCATCGCCTGCCGGATGTGATGCACCTCGGACGCGGTCTTGCGGCTCTTGGCCAGTGTCGACGGGTTGATTGTCTCGATCACGGCGACGTCGCGCGCAATCGCCTGGCGCAGGCCGAAGGCGACGCGGCGCGGATCGATCAGCACGGAGGCGTCCGAGGTCAGGGCCGCCAGCGCGGCGGCGGCGCGACCGTAGGGCGCCAGCCCGACCCCGTCCGCCGCGAGCCTCGACTTCAGCGCGTCGTTCACCTTGCCTTCGCCGACGAACAGGGTCGCCTGCCCGTCGTCGAGCAGCAGGTGCGCGAGGAACACCGGGTTGTACTGGACGTCCGCACCGCGCAGGTTGGTGAGCCAGGCGATGTCGTCGAGCGTGGAGACGAAGTGGTGGGTCGCACCTGCAGCGCGCATTGCCGCGCGCACGGCGGCGATCTTCTCGCTGCGCGGTGTCGGCGCGAACGGCGCGATGTGCTCGAAGACCGGTGCTGCCGGCAACCCGGGGCGATCGGGCCAGACGTCGTTCAGGAGGTCGTGGTCCGTCACGAGGTCGATTCCGCGGGCTGCGAGCGTCGAGGCCAGCTGCCGCGCGGCGGCCAGCGCGAGCACGCTGCCGTCGACGGCAACGGCGGCACCCCGTGGCAGGCGCTCGGCCAGCCAGTCGACGTGCGCGGTGCTCGCGGCGCCGGGCACCTTCATCAGTTCGATGCCGGTGCCCGAAAGCTGACCTTCGGCCTGGGTCCAGTAGCGGCTGTCGACCCACACACCGGCGAAGTCCGGCGTGACGATCAGCGTACCGACCGAGCCGGTGAATCCGGAGAAGAACTCGCGACCCCTCCAGTGGTCCGGCAGGTACTCGGACAGGTGCGGATCGCTCGACGGCACGACGAGGGCAGAGAAGCCGCGACTGCCGAGCGCGCTGCGGATCGATTCGATGCGAGTACGGATGCTGGCGCGGCGGGCGTCGAGAGTATCCATGGCGGGAGCGGCTGACTGAAGGACGTCAGGGTCCAGTGTAGGCGAGCCGCCGGGTCGCCGGCGAAGCTCCCGTGCTCCGAAAGCGGGATGGTGGGTGTCAGCGCGGCGGCGTGGCGAACCGCGCGCTCCAGCCCGGCAACCGCCGTTCCATCCCCCGCACGATGTTTTCGTGCACGCGCTGCCTGAAAGCGGGGTCGGCACCGGGCGCGGTGGAGGCGGCGCGCAGCGCCCGCGCGCTGGTCTGCGGGGTCGGCGCACCGGTCAGGGACCGCGTCGCGAGTGCGAATACGTCGGTGCGGTTCGCGAGGTCGCCGCCGTTGGTGCGAACGTACACGGGGATGAAGGCGTTGTTCGCGCTGGCGAGCCCCTGGTAGTCACCGAGGAAGAGTCCGCGCGCGAGCGGCGCGCTTGCCAGGTCGAACGTCGTGCTGACCCGGTGCTCCGTCCAGGCCGCGCCGTCGCTCGAGCGCGCAAGGATCAGGTCGGTAAGCAGGGTGGTCGGATCGCCCTGGTCGCTGCGCAGATCGTAGTACGTGACGCCGATGGTGCCGTTGGCGAGCACGTGCACGCTTGGCGTGAATGCCTGCGTCGCCGGCGCCGAGTTCACCTGCGCCGGCGCGCTCCATGTCCGTCCGCCATCGGTGGAGCGCGCGAGTGCGATCCCGTCGTGCGCGCCGTTCGAGAAGCGCGCGTCCTGCCACGCGGCCCAGAGATGGCCGTTGGGTGCGACCGCGATCTGCCCGAGCGTCGCGCCATCGCGGATCAGCGTGCCGTTGTCCGGATCGCGGGCGCCGACGGCGAGTGCTTCGGCGATCCGGAACGGGCCTGTCCAGCTGCTGCCCTGGTCGTTCGACAGCAGCACGTTCAGGGTGGCGACCGCGAGTCCATTCGGCGCGAAATCGAGGCGGGTGAACAGATTGACCAGTGTTCCGTCGGGCAGCACGGCGATCACGTTGCCGATGGTCTGGCTGCCGGGGCCGGGGTCGTAGATCGGACGCGCCGCCTCCCACGTCGCTCCGCCGTCCGTGGTCCGCGCAAAAATGGTGGGTCCGCCGCCGGCAGCGCCGAGGCGGTCCCACACGGCGTAGACAAAGCGGGCATCGGTCGGGTCGGCCGTGATCGAGTTCTTGTCATTGAAGAATTGCGGGCCGTCGCGCAGCAGCGTGCCCGGCATGCTCCAGGTGCGGCCGCCGTCAGTCGAGCGGCTCACCAGCATCGCGCTCGCCCCGCCCGCGGTGAAAGCGCTGCCCTCGACCCCGAGCACCATCTGGAAGACCGTGCCGTCCGGTGCGAACGACACCCATGGATCCGTCGCGCGCTCGTAGTCTCCGCCGTTGGCGGAGTTGCCGCCCGCGCAGCGCGAGAAGGGCACGACGCTTGTGGTCCATGTCGTGCCGCCGTCGAACGTCGCAGCGCTCACCACACCATTCGCTGATCCGCTCGACCACCGGTCCTGCTGCCACGCCGCGACCCAGTTGTCGGGGTTGCGCGGGTTGACCGCCACTTGTGGTTCAACTTCGGCGTTCCGGTAGACGACGCCACTCGCTGTGCCGCCGGTGCAGTCGACGGCATAAGGACTGGTCGACGAAATCCGCGTCGGCGCGTCTGCGACGAGTGGCGGCAGCAGCACTGGCGGCGGGAGCGGGACCAGGGGCGGAGGCGGAACCACGGGCGGCGCGGCCGGCAGCGGTGCACTCGAATCCGATCCGCCACCGCACGAGATCTGCAGCGCCGCGGCAAGCGCTGCGCATGCAAGGACCCTCACGCGTGTCGTCATCCGCCTCCCCGGTCGTTGGCGCACAACCCGACGATATTGTGCAGGGTGCCGCGGGTTGTGGCGACGCGATGCGACGACCGCACCAAAGCGTGCCGTGAACTCGTGCCCGGTCGGGATGGAAAGAGCACGCGCTCGCTGGCTGCCGGGCTGAACCGCAGCCAGTGGGAGAGTTTCCTGTGCGTTCGTTGCCCGTTGACCAATGTCAACGGGCAGCCGGCGCGCTTGCGTAGCCTACTTTGTGCATGTTCTCTTTGTGCGGCGGCGCAAGGGAGGGGCGCTTCGGGTACGCTGGCGCGGTTCCGATGCGTTTTGCGGCCGCCGCATTTCTCCTTCTGAATGTCTTCTGACCTGATTCGCAAGGCCAAGGTGTCTGCTGTGGCCGGCGCGGACGCGCTCGCCGACTCCGGCACGTGCGACCACTGCGGCGATTCGCTCGCGGGTCTGCGCGTCGTGCGCCGTTCGCTCGGTCCGGACATGCGGTCGTTCTGCTGCAACGGCTGTTCGTTCATCGCCGAGCAGTTGTTCCTCGCAAAGGCCGGAACGCGCGACCGCGAGGCACTGGCGACCCTGGTCGGCAGCGGATCGGAGGAAGCGGCGATCGTGCCGTCCGGCACGTATGCCCAGACGCAGCTCCCGATCCGCGGCATGGTGTGCAGCGCCTGCGCGCTGCTGATCGAACATCAGCTGCGCCGCGTGCCCGGCGTGGCGCGCGCCAACGTGGATTTCGGTGCGCAGATCGCCTACGTCACGTACGACCCCCAGCGCGTCACGCGCAGCGAGCTGCAGCGCACGATCGAGCGCGCGGGCTACGACGCCGGCCGGCTGCCGGTCGACGAGCGCCGGGTGCGGCGCATCGACCTACTGCGGGTGCTGATCGCCTGGCTCGGCATGATGCAGGTGATGATGCTGGCGGTTCCGCTGTACTTCTCCGCCCCGGGCGATGTGGCGCCTGACCTCGAGCAGCTGATGCGCATCGCGAGCCTGGTGCTGACGCTGCCGGTGATCCTCTTTTCGGCGCAACCGCTGTACCGCGCGGCCTGGAGCCAGCTGCGCATGGGCTCCATCGGCATGGACCTCCCGGTGGTGCTGGGCATCTCCGCGGCCTTCGTGGCCAGTGCGGTCGCGACCATCACGGCCCGCGGCGCCGTGTATTTCGACTCCGTGACGATGTTCGTCGCGCTCGTGCTCGCGTCGCGCTGGGTGCTTGCGCGTGGCCTCGCATCGGCCCGCGAGCACATCGACGCAGCGCGCAGGGAGTCGACCCTGTCCGCCCTGCGGCTGGTCGCCTTCCCGTCATCGCTGGCG
>JAOUJD010000137.1 GCA_029883565.1 Burkholderiaceae bacterium | reverse complement strand
AGGCCGGCGTACTCGCCCTGCGCGCCGGAGTTGGGCTGCAGGCTCACGGCGTCGTAGCCGGTGCACTCGACCAGCATCTGCTCGAGTTCCCCGATCAGCTGCCGGTAGCCCTCGGACTGGTCGGCGGGCGCGAGCGGATGGATGTTCGCGAACTCCGGCCACGTGACCGGGATCATCTCGCTCGTCGCGTTCAGCTTCATCGTGCACGAGCCCAGCGGGATCATCGAGCGGTCGAGCGCCAGGTCCTTGTCGGCCAGCGAGCGCAGGTAGCGCAGCATCTCGTGCTCGCTGTGGGCCGCATTGAACACCGGATGGGTCAGGAACGGCGTCGTGCGACGCAGCGCCGCCGGAATCGCGGCGGATTCGCCTGCCAGCGCGCCATCGAGCTCATCCACGTCCGCCTTGACGCCGAACACGCCCCACAGCGCTTCGACATCGGCGCGCGTCGCCGTCTCGTCGAGCGACACACCGACCATCGTGCCGGCGCGCTCGCCAACGTCCGCCGCGGTGAACTCGCGCAGGTTGATGCCCCTGGCGCGCGCGGCCGCATGGACTTTCGCGGCATCCCCACCGATCACCGCGAGGGTGTCGAAGAAGCTGCCGTTGACCTGCAGACCGCCGCGCTTGAGCCCCTCGGCGAGGATCGCCGTCAGGCGATGCACGCGCTGCGCGATGCGGGTCAGGCCCGCCGGACCGTGGTACACGGCGTACATGCTGGCCATCACGGCCAGCAGGACCTGCGCCGTGCAGATGTTCGACGTGGCCTTCTCGCGGCGGATGTGCTGTTCGCGCGTCTGCAGCGTCAGGCGGTACGCCGGCTTGCCCTGTGAATCGACGGACACGCCGACCAGCCGGCCCGGCATCGAGCGCTTGAACGCGTCCTTGCAGCTCATGAAGGCGGCGTGCGGTCCGCCGAACCCGAACGGCACCCCGAACCGCTGGGAGTTGCCGATGACGATGTCGGCGCCCCACGCGCCCGGCGCCTGGAGCAGGGTCAGCGCGAGCAGGTCGGCCGCCACGCAGAACAGCGCCCCGTCCGCGTGCGCCTGCTCCGCGAGCGGGCGCATGTCGTGGATCAGGCCGGTGGTCGACGGGTACTGCGCCAGCACGCCGAAATAGTCGCCGCCCTTGATCAGCTCGGGCACGAACCCGACCTTGACCGTCAGGCCCAGCGGCTCGGCGCGCGTCTTCACCACCGCGATCGTCTGCGGGTGACAGTCGCCGGCCACCAGGAAGACGCTGCTCCGGCTCTTCGCGCTGCGCTTGGCGAGCGTCATCGCTTCGGCGGCCGCAGTGCCCTCGTCGAGCAGCGAGGCGTTCGCGATCTCCATGCCGGTGAGGTCGGCGATCATCGTCTGGAAGTTCAGCAGCGCCTCGAGCCGCCCCTGCGAGATCTCGGCCTGGTAGGGCGTGTACGCGGTGTACCAGGCGGGGTTCTCGAGGACGTTGCGCAGGATGACCTTCGGCGTCAGCGTGCCGTAGTACCCCTGGCCGATGAAACTGCGGAACACGCGATTGCGGCCGGCGATCGCCCGGATCTTCGAAAGCGCGTCTTCCTCGGTCAACGCCGCCGGCAGCGCCAGCGGCGCGGCCAGCTTGATCGACTTCGGCACGATCGCGTCGACCAGGCCGTCGAGCGACGGGGCACCGACGACCTTGAGCATTTCCTCGGTCTCGGTCTCGTTCGGGCCGATGTGGCGCGCGTGGAATTCGCTGTGGTTCTCGAGCTGGGCAAGCGTGGTCATCTTGGCGTGTTCGGGCAACAGGTGTGGTGGCGGCCCCGCGGGGCCGCGCAGGGTCGGTCGGCTAGTGGGACTCGGCGACGTTCTTCTGGTAGGCCCCGGCATCGAGCAGGCCGTCGATCGACGCGCTCGTCTTCATCTTGAAGATCCAGGAGCCGTACGGATCCGAGTTCAGCTGCTGCGGCTCGGACTCGAGGGCATCGTTGAACGCGACGACCTCGCCGTCCACCGGCGCGTAGATGTCGGAGGCGGCCTTGACCGACTCGACCACGCCGGCGGTCTCGCCCGACTTCAGCGTCTGGCCGACCTTCACGTCGCCGACGAACACCAGGTCGCCCAGCATGTCCTGCGCGGCGTCCGTGATCCCGACCCACAGCAGGCCGTCGTCGCCGACCTTCGCCCACTCGTGCGTCTGCGTGTATTTCAGTTCTGCGGGGAATTTCATCGTCTCTCCTTTGACTCTTCGCTGCCTTTGCCTTCGGGCCGGGCGCCCGGGCTTCCGAGACCCGGCCCGCTGATTGACTGGAGCAGGCGCACCTGCGACGCTAGATCATCGGCTTGCCGTTGCGCACGAACGGCATCTTGACCACCTGGGCCGACAGCAGCCTGCCGCGGATGTCGACCTGCACCACGTCTCCGGCCCTGACCTCCCGAGGCACGCGCGCCATCGCGACCGAGAAGCCGAGCGTCGGTGAAAACGTGCCGCTGGTGATCTCACCGTCGCCTTGCGGCGTGACCACCTTCTGGTGCGATCGCAGCACCCCCTTGTCGAGCAGCTTCAGGCCCACCAGCGCCTTCGTGGCGCCGTCGCGCTCGAGCGCGGCGCGGCCGACGAACTCGCGCGGCGCCTTCAGGTCGACCGTCCAGGCCAGGCCGGCATCGAGCGGCGACACCGTCTCGTCCATGTCGTTGCCGTACAGGTTCATGCCCGCTTCGAGCCGCAGCGTGTCACGCGCGCCCAGTCCCGCCTCCGCCACGCCGGCGGCCTTCAAGTCGGCCCACAGCGCCGGCGCCTGTGCGGCCGGCAGCATCACTTCGAACCCGTCCTCGCCCGTGTATCCGGTCCGCGCGACGAACAGGTCGCCCGTTTCGGCCGCGAAGAAGGCGCCGAGGCCCTCGGTGGCGGCCCTCGTCCCGGGCCGCGCCTGCCACAACTTCGCACGCGCGTTCGGGCCCTGGATCGCGATCATCGCGAGGTCGCGGCGCGGCGTCAGCGTCACTTCGAAGCCGCGGTCAGTCCGTACCTTCTCCATCCACGCGAGGTCCTTCTCGGCAGTGGACGCGTTGACGACGACGCGGAACCAGTCGTCGCGCAGGAAGTAGATGATGAGGTCGTCGACCACGCCGCCGGCATCGTTCAGCATGCACGAATACAGCGCCTTGCCGGCCTGCGCCAGGCGATCAACGTTGTTGGCGACGAGGTAGCGCAGGAAGGCGCGGGCGCCGGCGCCGCGCACGTCGACCGGCCGCATGTGCGACACGTCGAACATGCCCGCGTCGCGCCGCACGGCGTGATGCTCCTCGATCTGGGAACCGTAGTTGAGCGGCATGTCCCAGCCGCCGAAGTCGACGATCTTCGCGCCCGAGGCGACGTGGGTGTCAAACAGCGGTGTGCGGTGTCCCATGGGCCTCCCGGGCAGCAAATGAAAAAGGGGCGCGGTCCGACGGTCGTCGAACGGCACCCCTCTGTCCTTTTGCCTGAGAGTTCGGGAGCGACGGCTTGCACCGCGGCCCCTGCCCCTTCGGCGCCGCGCGCGGGAACGCGCGGTCTCTCCAGAGTCGCCGGCGACGAAGCGGTTCATTAACCTGAGCGATTCCGGGTGAGATTGCGCCTTCGGCGGCATCCGGCTGCGGATGCACTCTCCCGCTTCGACCTACATCAGCGAATGCGAAGGATAGCAAGTCCGGCGGCCGCCGGCCGCCGGTCGGACCCGACTCGCGTCAGCCGAGCGGGATGCGGTCCTTGTTCCGTGCCAGGAACGTCGCGAACGTCTGCAGTTCGGGATTCAGCCGGCGCGCGACGTCGAGCGGCCGCGCCTTCATGAAGGCGTCCTCGAACTCGGCGTAGAACTGGAACATGTTGCCGAGATCGTCCGCGCCCGGGAACCCGAAGCCCCGGTACTGCTCGGGCGTGACCGCGTTGTACCGGACGGCCTGGCCCAGTGCCGTGGCCAGCGCGGCCGCCATCTGGGCGCCGCTCAGGTGTTCGCCGGCGATGCCCACCGACTTCCCGATGTGGGCCGCGCCTTCCCTGAAGATGCCGAAGGCGCACTTGCCGATGTCCTCGGCCGCGATGCCGGACATGCGCTTGTCCGCCAGCGGGAGCGAGATCGCCAGCACACCGTCCGGCCCCTTCTTGGGGCCCATCCCGAAGTGGATCAGGTTGTCCCAGTAGAACGACGTGTAGAGCAGCGTGGTCGGCACCTTCGACGTGAAGCGTGCGTTCGCCTCGCCCTTGGCATCGAAGTGCGGCACGTTGTACTTGCCCATCAGGACCGGCATGCGGCGGCCGTCTGGCGCGAAGAACGTGCGTGTGTCTTCGAGGGTCGACCAGATCACGTGCTGCACGCCGGCCTGCGCCGCCGCGTCGGCCATCGTCCCCGCCTGCGCCAGTTCCTTCTCGGGGGAGAAATGCTCCCAGAAGTTGGTCACGCAGAACGCGCCGTGGGCGCCGTTCATCGCTCGCTCCACGCTCGCCCTGTCGTCGAGATCCGCGGCAACCACTTCGGCGCCGGCACCGGCCAGCGCCCGGGCCGCTTCCCCTTCCGGCTTGCGCGTGACCGCGCGCACCGTGAAACCGGCTTCCGGATGGGCGAGGATCGCGCGCGCGAGCCCGCCGCCCTGTGCGCCGGTGGAGCCGAATACAGCGATGATCTTCTTCGTCATGGGAGGTTCCTTCGCAAATGATCGGTCGTACCGAACTTCTAGATGATGTCGACCAGCGCCCGGGCGGCCTGCTCGCACTGCGCCGTGGTGACATCGAGGTGGGTCACGGCCCGCAAGGTGCGCGGTCCGAACGCGAACAGCAGCACGCCGCGGGCTCGCGCGCGCTCGACGACCGTCGCCGCGTCCGGCGCCCCGACCTTCAGGTGGAACACGACGATGTTCGTGCGCACCGAGGGCAGGTCGAGCTCGATGCGCGGGTTCGCCGCGAGCCGGGTCGCGAGCTGCCTGGCGTTCGCGTGGTCCTCCACCAGCCGGGCCATGTGGTGGTCGAGGGCGAACAATCCGGCGGCGGCCAGCAGCCCGGCCTGGCGCATCGCCCCGCCGAACATCCGCCGGTAGCGCACCGCGCGTTCGATCAGGTCGCGCCGGCCGGCCAGCACCGAGCCGACGGGAGCGCCCAGGCCCTTGGACAACGAGATCGCGACGAGGTCGAACGGCTCCGCGAGCTGGGCAGCGCTGTGGCTGCTCGCGGCGGCGGCGTTGAACAGCCGCGCCCCGTCCAGGAAGCTGGCGATGCCGAGTTCGCGCGCGGCGGCGCCGATGCGCACCGATTCCTCCAGCGAGAAGACGATCCCGCCGCTGCGGTTGTGGGTGTTCTCGACCTCCACCAGCGTCGTCGGCGGGTAGATCGGGTGGCCGCGCGGCTTGACCGCCGCGACGAACTCGTCAGCCGTGAAGCGTCCACGCTCGCCGACTTCGCGGAACTGCACGCCCGCGTTGGCCGCCGATCCGCCGGTTTCGTGCCAGACCGCGTGGCTCTCGCGGCTCACCACGACTTCGTCGCCCGGGCTCGTCAGCACGCGCAGGGCGACCTGGTTGGCCATCGTTCCGCTCGGCAGGAACAGTGCGGCCTGCTTGCCCAGCAGTCCGGCCGCGCGCTCCTGCAGGGCGTTGACGGTCGGGTCCTCGCCGTACTGGTCGTCGCCCACCGGGGCGGCCGCGATCGCGGCGCGCATGGCGTCGGTCGGCCGGGTGACCGTATCCGAGCGCAGGTCGATCGGCTGCTCGCTCACTTTCACTCCCTCACGTGCGGATCCCGGCGCCCGACGTCATCACGACCAGGTCGCGTCCGCGTTGCCACTCCTGGTCGATGCCGCGCCGGAAGTCCTCGCGCATGTTGTACATCGCCAGGAACACGAGCACGAGCAGGATCGCGAAGATCCAGGCCAGCCACGTCATGCGACGCAGCCAGCGCCCGCCCGCGGCAAACGCACCGTAGAACCAGTTCGCGATCCCGTACAGCACGACCAGCACGATGATCCAGACGGCCTTGCCGCCGCCGGAACGGCGGCGGTCCACCGCGCAATCGATCAGGCACCAGATCGGCTGCACCAGCAGCATGAACAGCATCAGGGCGAACCCGACCAGCATGAAGGCCGAGATCGCGAGGGCGGCCACGGAGTCGACGTGCGCCATCATCCCGCCGCCCCTCTACCGCACGCAGTCGAGGAAATACTGCGTCCCGCTATCCGTCTCTTCCTTCACGAGCCCGTGGATGTCGGTGCCGAACCCCGGGAAGCGCCGGTTCAGTTCGCGCGCGAACTTCAGGTAGCTCACGATCGTCGCGTTGACGCGTTCGCCCGGGATCAGCAGCGGTATGCCCGGCGGGTACGGCGTCAGCAGGATCGCGGTCACCCGTCCTTCGAGGTCGTCGATCGGCACGCGGTCGATGTTGCTGTGTGCCATCTGCGCGTAGGCGTCGGCCGGCTTCATCACCGGCTCCATTTCCGACAGGTACATGTCCGTCGTCAGGCGCGCGATGTCGCTCTCGCGGTAGATGGCGTGGATCGCGTCGCACAGGTCGCGCAGCCCCATCTTCTCGTAGCGCGGGAAGCTGCGGATGAACTCGGGCATCACCCGCCACAGCGGCTGGTTCTTGTCGTAGTCGTCCTTGAACTGCTGCAGTTCCGTGACCAGCGTGTTCCACCGGCCCTTGGTGATGCCGATCGTGAACATGATGAAGAACGAGTACAGGCCGGTCTTCTCGACGATGATGCCGTGCTCGGACAGGTACTTCGTCAGCACGGCCGCGGGCATCCCGGGGTCGACGAACGAACCGTCCACGTTCAGTCCCGGGGTGATCACCGTGGCCTTGATCGGGTCCAGCATGTTGAAGCCCGGGGCGAGTTCGCCGAAACCGTGCCAGTCCTCGCCGGCACCGAGCATCCAGTCCTCGCGCGTGCCGATGCCGCCGGCCGCAAGGTGCTCCGGCCCCCAGACCTTGAACCACCAGGAATCCCCGTACTCGGCGTCGACCTTGCGCATCGCCCGCCGGAAATCGAGCGCTTCCGAGATCGATTCCTCGACCAGCGCGGTGCCGCCGGGCGGCTCCATCATCGCCGCGGCCACGTCGCACGACGCGATGATGGCGTACTGCGGCGATGTCGAGGTGTGCATCAGGAACGCCTCGTTGAACATGAAGCGGTCGAGCTTCTCGCTCGTGGAGTCCTGGATCAGGATCTGCGACGCCTGCGACAGGCCCGCCAGCAGCTTGTGGGTCGACTGCGTCGAGAACATCATCGACTCGCGATTGCGCGTGCGCGGCGTGACGCCGCCGATCGCGTGCATCTCGCGGTAGAACGGGTGGAACGCGGCGTGCGGCAGCCACGCTTCGTCGAAGTGCAGCGTGTCGACCTTGCCGTCGAGCAGGCCCTTGATGGTCTCGACGTTGTAGAGGATGCCGTCGTAGGTGCTCTGGGTGAGCGTCAGGACCCGCGGCTTGCCGCCGGCGGCCGCCGGCTTGATCAGCGGGTGCTGGTCGATCTTCTTCTGGATCGATTCCCAGCGGAACTCGTCGAGCGGGATCGGCCCGATGATGCCGTAGTGGTTGCGCGTGGGCGTCAGGAACACCGGGAT
>JAOUJD010000136.1 GCA_029883565.1 Burkholderiaceae bacterium | reverse complement strand
CCGTCAATCGTATCCGCAGACCATCAGGCCCGGGCCTCGCTCCTGCCAGCCACCGAGGACCCGAGGGCCCTTCGAGGTCGATGACGAGCAGGCCCTCCGCGTCGGTCAGCCACAGCAGCAACTCGTCGGCAGCGGTCGCCTCGAACGATATCGGCACGGCCTGGTAGGCGCGCACCTCGTCGTTCACGACGCGCTCCGGGCCGCCCGCACGCAGGTCGATCACGGTCTCCGGAAGCGGTGGCGGCGGGGGAACCGCGTGCACCGGGGGGATCCCGGACAGACCGGCTGCCGCGAACAGGACAACAGCAGTGACCGCCGCCCCTGTCGCACGGCGGGTCATCTGGAGCAGAGCCCGGGCCCGGATCGTCGAACGCAGCCTCCGGTCGGTTCCACGAGCTCCATCCCGGCCCCGAAAGTAAACGCCCCTGACTTCGACCGGAGGATCAGGGGTCCACGGTGCGGTGAGCGACGCGGCGTAATCCTCACATGGCGTCGATCATCACCTGCCCGAATCCGGAGCAGCTCACCTGCGTAGCTCCCTCCATCAGTCGCGCGAAGTCGTACGTCACCTTCTTGCTGAGGATCGAACGCTCCATCGACTTGATCACGAGGTCGGCCGCCTCGGTCCAGCCCATGTGCCGGAGCATCATCTCCGCCGACAGGATCTCGGAGCCGGGGTTCACGTAGTCCTTGCCCGCGTACTTCGGCGCCGTGCCGTGCGTTGCCTCGAACATCGCCACCGAGTCCGACATGTTCGCGCCGGGGGCGATGCCGATGCCGCCGACCTGCGCCGCCAGCGCGTCGGAAATGTAGTCGCCGTTGAGGTTCATCGTGGCGATCACGTCGTACTCGGCCGGACGGAGCAGGATCTGCTGCAGGAAGGCATCGGCGATCACGTCCTTGACGACGATGTCACCGTGCGGCGCCTTGATCTTCATCCACGGCCCGCCGTCGAGCAGCTCGGCCCCGAACTCCTTCTGTGCCAGGGCGTAACCCCACTTGGCGAAGGCGCCCTCCGTGAACTTCATGATGTTGCCCTTGTGCACGAACGTCAGGCTCTTGCGGCGATTCGCGATCGCGTACTGGATGGCCTTGCGCACCAGCCGTTCCGTGCCTTCGCGCGAGATCGGCTTGATGCCGATGCCGGACGTGGCAGGGAAGCGGATCTTCTTGACGCCCATTTCCTTCTGCAGGAAGTCGATCAGCTTCTTCGCCTTGTCGGTCTCCGCCTCGTACTCGATGCCGGCGTAGATGTCCTCGGAGTTCTCCCGGAAGATCACCATGTTGGTCTTCTCGGGCTCCTTCAGCGGACTGGGCACCCCCTTGAAGTACTGGATCGGGCGCAGGCAGACGTACAGGTCGAGCTCCTGCCGCAGCGCGACGTTGATCGAGCGGATGCCGCCGCCGACCGGCGTCGTCAGCGGGCCCTTGATCGACACCACGTATTCGCGCAGGACCTGCAGCGTTTCGTCGGGGAGCCAGACGTCGGGGCCGTAGACCTTGGTCGACTTCTCCCCGGCGTAGACCTCCATCCAGACGATCTTCTTCTTGCCGCCGTAGGCCTTCGCGACAGCCGCGTCCACCACCTTGATCATCACCGGCGTGATGTCGAAGCCAGTGCCGTCGCCCTCGATGTAGGGAATGATGGGCTGGTCCGGGACGTTGAGCGTGTAGTCCTTGTTGACGGTGATCTTCTGCCCGGTAGTGGGCACCTTGATGTGTTGGTACATCGCGTCTCCGTACGGGTCGTTGTCCTGAATTCGGGCTCGGTCCGGATGGCCTGGCCGCTCCACCTCGTTCGAGCCGGCAAGTTTACCCGCCGCATCATCGCCGGCGGCTTGCCGAAGGATGCGCTGTGTCAACCCGGAACCACCCTTGTCCGTTCTGGCAGCGACCGCCATCGGTCAAGCCCGAACACGGGCGCCTGCCGGCATGGGGCCGGCGGGCCGAAGCGATGAACGAGAGTCACCAGGGAGAAATGATGAAGAAGCTGATCGCCACGCTGGTCGCCGCGCTGTTTGCCGGTGCCACATTCGCGCAGGCCCCCGCCGCCCCGGCGCAGCCGGCCACCCCCGCCGCCCCGGCGGCGAAGGCCGAGCCGAAGGCTGAAAAGCCCGCGGCAGACACGACGAAGAAGGCAACGTCGAGCAAGAAGAAGTCGACCAGCAAGACGTCGAAGTCCAAGACCGCGAAGCCTGACGCAGCCAAGAAGGACGCGGCGGCCGAGAAGCCCGCAGCCGAGAAGCCCGCAGGCAAGTAATCGACGGCCAACGAGAAAAGGCAGGGTGTCCCTGCCTTTTTTTTCGCCCGCCCGGCCCGTTACAGTTCCGCCATGGCGCCTTCCAGAAAGTCTCCGATGCGATTTCCGCCCCGTTTCATGACCCTGCTGGCCAGCGTGCTGATCATGGTTTCCGCAGCGGTCCCGCAAGCGTTGATCGCCCAGACGCGGGCACAGCCGACTCTACCCGCCGTCAAGCTCAACGCCGGCATCCACGTGATCACGGCGGAAGCAGCAACGACCGAGCGGACGCGCGTGACGGGGCTGATGTTCCGCGAGCGACTCGCCCCCAACCACGGCATGCTGTTCGTCTTCGACTACAAGAGCCAGCAGTGCTTCTGGATGCGCAACACGCCGCTGCCGCTGACGATTGCGTTCATCGAGGACGATGGCACCGTCGTCCAGCTCGTCGACATGGCGCCGCAGGCGGACACCCTGCACTGCTCGCAGAAACCGGTCCGCTTCGCGCTCGAAATGGAGCAGGGCTGGTTCGCCAAGCGCGGCATCGCGCCCGGCGCGAAGATCGGGGGACTACCGGACAAGCGCTAGGGAAGACAAAGGGCCGCTGCCAGGCGGCCCTTGTTTCCAGCGGGAGCGGGTTCAGGCAAAGTTGCGCGCCGCGAAATCCCAGTTGGCAAGGCTGTTAAGGAACGTTTCCACGAACTTGGGCCGCGCGTTCCGATAGTCGATGTAGTAGGCGTGCTCCCAGACGTCGATGGTGAGCAGCGGCTTGTCGCCGGTCGTGAGCGGCGTGGCGGCGTTGCTGGTGTTGACGATGTCGACCGAACCGTCACCCTTGCGCACCAGCCAGGTCCAGCCGGAACCGAAGTTTCCGACCGCGCTCTTGGCAAACGCCTCCTTGAAGCCGGCGAACGAGCCCCATTTCTTGCCGATCGCGGCCCCGAGGGCGCCGGCCGGTTCGCCCCCGCCGCCCGGTTTCATGGAATTCCAGAAGAACGTGTGGTTCCACACCTGCGCGGCGTTGTTGAACACGCCGCCGGAGGAGCGACGGATGATCTCCTCGAGCGCCAGGCTTTCGAACTCCGTGCCCTTGATGAGGTTGTTCAGGTTCGTCACGTACGCCTGATGGTGTTTGCCATAGTGAAACTCGAAGGTTTCGCGTGAGATGTGGGGGGCAAGCGCATCCATCGCGTACGGCAGCGCAGGCAACGTGTGTTCCATGGAGTCCTCGTAAAGGTGTGGCTGGACGGAAGGACGATTCTATCGCCCTGGGGTGGCGCCAGCCGACTCGCTTCAGGCGCCGCCCTGGCCGTCGCCGGCATCCTCGGGCCACAGGGTGTGCACCTCGACCCCGGCTGAACCCCTGGAAAACCGGACCGTCAGTCCCGCGCCGATCCGCAGGCGGGCGGCGTCGGTGACGGTTCGTCCATCGGCGTCAAGAGCCATCGCATAGCCACGCTGCAGGACAGCGTGGGGGTCCAGCGCGCCAAGGCGCGCTGCGAGCCCGGCCAAACGGGTCGCGGCCGCGTGCCGCCTCTCCACCGTGAGCGATGCGAGACGCGCGAATCTTTCCGCGGGAATCGCGCGGGGCGTGACCGGCCGCAACCGCAGCATTTCCTCGCGACGGCGGCCGAGGCGCAGCCGCCAATGCCCGGCCGCCTGCTGCGCAGCCGACTGGGCACGGGCGCGCAGGGCCGCCAATCGGGCATCGAGCGCCGCCAGCGGAGCGCGCGGGGTGGCGATCGCGCGCTGGGCATAGTCCAGACGCTGCGACGCCCGATGCAGGTGGTGCACGAGGCCGCGCTTCAGCGGCTGCAGGCGGCTGTCAACCTCGGCCAGGAGCGCATCGCGCGAGGGCGCGGCGAGTTCGGCCGCCGCCGTCGGCGTCGCAGCCCGCACGTCCGCCGCGAAGTCGGCAATCGTGATGTCGCTTTCGTGCCCGATGCCCACCACGACCGGCAAGCGCGAAGCGCGGATGGCGCGGGCGACCGCCTCTTCGTTGAACGCCCACAGATCTTCGATCGAACCGCCGCCTCGCACCAGCAAGACGACATCCACTTCGGCGCGCAGCGAGACAACCTGGAGCATCGCGGCGATGCGCTGGCCCGCGCCCGCACCCTGGACGGGAACGGGGTAGACGATGACCGAGGCATAGGGCGCACGGCGCGCGAGGCAGGTCAGCACATCGCGCAAGGCGGCGGCCTGCATCGATGTCACGACCCCGATGCAGCGCGGCAGGGCCGGCAGCAACCGCTTGGCGGCGTGGTCGAACAGTCCCTCCGCGGCGAGCCTGGCCTTCAGCCGCATGAATTCCTCGAACAGACGACCCTGGCCGGAGCGCCGCATCGACTCGACGACCAGCTGGAACTCGCCGCGCGCCTCGTAGAACGAAACCACCGCCGAGAGCTCCAGATCGTCGCCGTCACGCGGCGCCCAGTCGAGCATCTGATTGCGCCCACGGAACATCACGCATCGGACCTGGGCCTGGTCGTCCTTCAGAACGAAATACCAGTGTCCGCTCGCGGCCCTCGTCAGGTTGGCGATTTCGCCGGAGACCCGCACCAGCGGGAAACTGCGCTCGAGCAAGCCAGCAACGGCGCGGTTCAACGCCGAAACGGTCAGCGGATCCCGCGCCGTTATTCGATCCGAGCCCTCGAAGTCAAGCGCCATGCGGGTTTCCGGGCCAAACCTGTCCACAAAGGCAGGAGCGGCGAGGAGTCGAGCGACGAACTCGCGATACGAACGAAGGGAGATTCATAAATCCTTGATAATCCACGCAAAGATTGCCTGCCTACAGTCTGTGCACGCCGCACAAACCAATTCGCAACAAGGGTTTAGGCCCGCTGCCCGCGGCTTCTCCACAAACTTATCCACAAAGTCTGTGGAAACTTGCTCCCGTTCCGTTCGCCCACTACAGTTCCCGTTTTCCGCGCCTTATCGCCGCACAGAGGTTCACCCCGTTGCTTGCAATCATCATCGAGCTTGGCTGGCCGGTCTGGCCGCTGATCCTCGCATCCGTCCTCGCGCTCGCGCTGATCATCGAACGAAGCATCGCCTTGCGGCGCGAGAAGATCTTACCGGCGACCTTGCTCGCCGACGTCACCGCGCTGTGGAACAAGCGCCAGGTGTCGCCGCGCGTCCTGGCCGAACTCGAGAAGAACTCTCCCCTGGGCCGCGTCCTGGCTGCCGCGCTGCGCAATGACCATGCGACCCGCGAAGGCGCGATGCAGCAGGTGGAAGCGGCGGGCGCCGTCGTGGCGAACAGGCTCAGCAAGAACCTGACGCTGCTCGGGTCGATCGGATCGATCGCGCCGTTGCTCGGTCTGCTCGGAACCGTCGTCGGGATGATCGCCATCTTCGCGTCGCAGCACGGCGCTTCCAATCCGCAGGAACTCGCGCGCGGCATTTCGGTGGCGCTGTACTGCACGGCATTCGGCATCATCGTCGCCGTCCCTGCCGTGCTGACGTACCGGCACTTCCGGCGCGTCGTCGACGATTACCTCGTCGACATGGAGGACCAGGCGGAGCGGCTGCTCGAACAGGTGTATGACGTCGACGGGAGGGGCTGATGCGCTTTCGCCGTCCGCTGGACGAGGAGCCGGAAGTCAACCTGATCCCGCTCATCGACGTCCTGCTCGTCGTACTGATCTTCCTTGCAGTCAGCACGACCTACTCCCGGTACTCGGAACTGAAGATCGAGCTGCCGATCGCGGACGCGACCCAGCCGCAGGTGCGTCCGAATGAGATCAATGTCGCGGTCACGCCGGACGGCCGCTATGCGCTCGACCGCAAGCTGCTCGGCACGACGGACGTGCAGGAATTCGCCAGCGCTCTGCAGCGCGCTGCGCAGGGCAAGGACAATCCGCTGCTGGTGATCAACGCCGACGCCCAGGCTCCGCACCAGGCGGTCATCAGCGTGATGGAAGCCGCGCGGCTTGCCGGCATCGTTCGCATCAGCTTCGCGACCCAGAAGACCAGCGGCGCCCCCCGCTGAAGAGCGCCAGATGGCGTCATTGCGCACGCGGCTGCAGTTGGCGCTGGTCGACCTGTGGCAGCGGCGCGGCCTGTTCGCCTGGATGCTGGCGCCACTGTCCGTCGTTCATTACCTCGGCTACCACGCCCGCCGCGCCTTGTACGCCGCCGGCCTGCTGCGCCGGACGCGCCTCGACGTGCCGGTGATCGTCATCGGCAACCTCTACGTCGGCGGAACCGGCAAGACTCCGCTGACGATCGAACTGGCGAGCGCGCTCGCGGCGCGGGGCTGGCGACCAGGCATCGTGTCCCGCGGCTACGGGGGCACCGCTGCGCAGCCACGCATGGTGGGTCCGGAAGAAAGCGCCCGCGAAGTCGGCGATGAACCGGTGCTGATGGCCCGCGCCACCGGTATGCCGGTGGCGGTCGCGCGCAACCGCGCGGCAGCCGCGCAACTGTTGCGCACGCGGCATCCCGAGTGCGACGTGCTGATCGCCGACGACGGCCTGCAGCACTGGCCGCTGGCGCGCGACATGGAAATCGCGCTGCTGCACTACCGCGGCCTGGGCAATGGCTGGCTCCTGCCGGCCGGTCCACTGCGCGAACCGAAGCGCCGGCTCGACTCGGTCGACGCCATCGTGTGCAACGGCGCCGTCCCGGCGGTCCGCGGCGCAGCGACGCGCTTCGTGATGACTGCGACGCTGGGCTCGGCTCGGCCGCTGAATGGCACGCAGGAGCCGCTGGCGTTGCCGGCACTGGCGGCGGCGCAGCGGCGCAACCGCTGGCGCATCGCCGCGGCAGCCGGCATCGGGGCGCCCGACCGCTTTTTCGCGATGTTGAGGGATGCCGGGCTGGCATTCGAGGAAATGCCGCTCGCGGACCACTTCGACTACGCCGCGAACCCGTTCACCGCCCTCGCTGCCGATCGGATCCTGATCACGGAGAAGGACGCCGTAAAATGCGCGGCGGATCCCGCGTTGGCCGCCGACGCGAGGATCTGGGTCGTCCCGCTCGCGACCGCGATCGACTCCCGCCTGGTCGATGAAGTTGTGACGCGCCTGAAACAAGTCTCGAGGAGAAACGCGCTTGGACCATCGGCTGCTTGACATCCTCGTCTGCCCGCTGTGCAAGGGGCTGCTCGAGTACCACAAGGACGCGCAGGAACTCGTCTGCAAGGCGGATGCACTGGCCTTTCCGATCCGCGACGGCATTCCCGTCATGCTCGAGTCCGACGCGCGCAAGGTCGAACCGGCCGAGATCGGCCGCTGACGCCCGGAGTCGGTGCACGCGTGACCCGTTTCACCGTCATCGTTCCCGCGCGCCTGGCATCGACCCGTCTGCCGC
>JAOUJD010000135.1 GCA_029883565.1 Burkholderiaceae bacterium | reverse complement strand
AGCTGCTGGTCGCCGACGGGCCGACGACCGCGCTCGACGTGACGATCCAGGCGCAGATCCTGGACCTGCTGCGGCAGCTGCAGCGCGAGCGCGGCATGGCACTGGTGCTGATCACGCACAACATGGCCGTGGTGGAGGAGATGGCGCAGCGCGTCGCGGTGATGTACGCGGGCCAGGTGGTGGAGGAGGGCGCTGCGCGCGACCTGTTTGCCGCGCCCCAGCACCCGTATACGGCAGCGCTGCTGTCGGCGCTGCCCGAGCGTCACGCCGACGACGGCGCGCGCCTCGCCACCATCCCCGGCATGGTGCCCGGACTCTACGACCGCCCAAGTGGCTGCCTCTTCGGTCCCCGCTGCGCCAGCGCGACCGTTCGATGCCACAAGGAGCAGCCGACGCTGGATCGCGTCGGCAACGGACGCGCGCGCTGCCTGTATCCCGTTGGCATGCCGTCGCGCGCCGAAGCGATCGAGCGCGGCGGGCACGTGGGCGCCGTGGCTGCGCGGCAGGAACAGACGGTGTCGACGACGTGAGCCAGAACCCGGTCCCGGTGGTCGAGGCGACGGACCTCAAGCGGGTCTACACGGTTCGTCGCGGCATGCTGGCGCCGCCAGCCACGCTGCAGGCGGTCGGAGGAATCTCGTTCACGCTGGCAGCGGGCCGCACCCTCGCCGTGGTCGGAGAGTCGGGCTGCGGCAAGTCGACGCTGGCGCGCCTGGTCACGATGATCGAGCCGCCCAGCGCCGGTTCGCTGCGCCTGGGCGGCATCGACGCGGTCCACGCCACGCACGATGCGCGCGCCCGCTTGCGGCGGGTCGTGCAGCTGGTGTTCCAGAATCCGTACGGATCGCTGAACCCGCGCAAGACCATCGGGTCGATCCTCGCCGAGCCGCTGGCGATCAACACCGAACTCGACGCCGGCGAGCGCCTGAGCCGGGTTGGCGAGATGATGCGTCGGGTGGGACTGCGGCCGGAGCACCTCGGCCGCTATCCGCACATGTTTTCCGGCGGGCAGCGGCAGCGGATCGCCATTGCGCGCGCGCTGATGCTGCAGCCCGCCGTGGTAGTCGCCGACGAACCCGTGTCGGCGCTCGACGTCTCGATCCAGGCCCAGGTGCTCAACCTGCTGGCCGACCTGCAGCGGGAGTTCGGGGTTGCCTATCTGTTCATCTCGCACGACCTCGCCGTGGTCCGGCACATCGCCGACGACGTGCTGGTCATGTACCTGGGGCTGGCGATGGAGCAGGGGCCGAAGGCCCGCATCTTCGCGGCGCCGCTGCACCCGTACACGCAGGCGCTGCTCGCCAGCACGCCGGGCCTGGGTTCGGCGGAGCGCCGGATCGTCCTGAGGGGCGAACTGCCGTCGCCGCTGGCGCCGCCGTCCGGTTGCGTCTTCTCCACGCGCTGTCCGCACGCCGATGAACGCTGCCGCGCGGAACGGCCGGTCTTGCGGCCGCTGGACGGGCGCCTTGTCGCCTGCCACTATGCCGGGTTGTCCCCCGCCGCCGAAGCGAAGGCGCCGGGTACCGAATTGTCAGAGGCGCGCCCGCTGGCGCGGTCAAAGGAGGCAGGAGCATGAAAGACGTACAGGTGAAGCCGGTATTGAGGATGGCCGTGCTGTGCACGGCGCTGGCGCTGGCCGGAGCCGCGTCCGCGAAGACGCTGGTGTTCTGTTCCGAGGGCAGTCCGGAGAACTTCTACCCGGGAATCAACACGACCGGCACGTCATTCGACGCCAACAGCCAGATCTACGGCCGGATCGTCGACTTCGAGCGCGGCGGCACGCGCGTGGTGCCCGGGCTGGCGGAAAAGTGGGACATCTCGCCCGACGGCAAGGTCTATACGTTCCACCTGCGCAAGGGCGTCAAGTGGCACGAGAACAAGAACTTCAAGCCGACCCGCGACTTCAACGCCGACGACATCATCTTCGCGTTCGAGCGGCAGTGGAAGGAGTCGAACCCGTACTTCAAGGTCACCAGTTCGAACCACTCCTACTTCAACGACATGGGCATGCCCAAGCTGCTGAAGTCGGTCGAGAAGGTCGACGACTACACGGTCCGCATCACGCTCGAGAAGGCCGAGGCGCCGTTCCTGTCGAACCTGGCGATGGAGTACGCGGGCGTGCAGTCCAAGGAGTACGCCGACGCGATGCTGAAGGCTGGCACGCCCGAGAAGATCGACCAGGAGCCGATCGGAACCGGCCCGTTCTACCTGGTCCAGTACCAGCGTGACGCGGTCATCCGCTACAAGGCGTTCCCCCAGTTCTGGGGTGGCAAGGCCAAGATCGACGACCTGGTGTTCTCGATCACGCCGGATGCCTCGGTCCGCTGGGCCAAGCTGCAGAAGGGCGAGTGCCACGTGATGCCGTATCCGAACCCGGCCGATCTCGACGCGATCCGCAAGGATCCGAAGATCAAGGTGCTGGAGCAGGCGGGACTCAACGTCGGCTACCTCGCGTACAACACGACGAAGAAGCCGTTCGATGACGTGCGCGTGCGCAAGGCCGTCAACATGGCCATCAACAAGAAGGCGATCATCGACGCGGTCTACCTGACGACCGGCGTCGCGGCCAAGAATCCGATTCCGCCGACGCAGTGGTCGTACAACGACGCCGTCAAGGACGATCCGTTCGATCCGGCGGCCGCGAAGAAGCTGCTTGCCGCGGCCGGCTACCCGAACGGCTTCTCGACCGACCTGTGGGCGATGCCGGTGCAACGGCCGTACAACCCCAATGCCAGGCGCATCGCCGAACTGATGCAGGCGGACCTGGCGAAGGTCGGCATCACCGCCGAGATCAAGAGCTTCGAGTGGGGCGAGTACCGCAAGCGCATGCAGGCGGGCGAGCACCAGATGGGAATGCTCGGCTGGACCGGCGACAACGGCGATCCCGACAACTTCCTCAACACGCTGCTCGGCTGTGACTCGGCCAAGACCAACGGCAGCAACGTGGCGAAGTTCTGCTACCAGCCGTTCGAGGAACTCGTGCAGAAGGCCAAGACGACCTCCGGGCAGGCCGCACGCACGCCGCTGTACGAACAGGCGCAGGTGATCTTCAAGGAACAGGCGCCCTGGTTCACGATCGCGCACGCGGTGCAGCTCAAGCCGATGCGGGCGGAAGTCATCGACTTCAAGCTCTCGCCGTTCGGCCGCCACAACTTCTACGGTGTCGACATCAAGGAGTAGCGCGACCTTGGTGCACCTGCGAGAAGGGCCGGCATAGCCGGCCCTTCTTGTTGGTGTCCTCGTGAACCGGCTGCTCGCCGGTCAGGCGCCCCGCGCCTGGCTCAGAGGATCTCCGCGGCGTGGTCGGCAAGCCGCGAACGCTCGCCCCGCTGCAGCGTGATGTGGCCGGAGTGCTGCCAGCCCTTGAAGCGGTCCACGACGTAGGTCAGGCCCGACGATCCTTCGGTCAGGTAGGGCGTGTCGATCTGCGCGATGTTGCCCAGGCAGACCACCTTGGTGCCGGGACCGGCGCGGGTGATCAGCGTCTTCATCTGCTTCGGCGTCAGGTTCTGCGCCTCGTCGATGATCAGGTACTTGTTGATGAACGTGCGGCCCCGCATGAAGTTGAGGGACTTGATGCGGATGCGGGTGCGGATCAGGTCGTTGGTCGCCGCGCGTCCCCATTCGCCGGCCGCGTCGTCGGTCTTGTTCAGCACCTCGAGGTTGTCCTCGAGCGCGCCCATCCACGGCGCCATCTTCTCTTCCTCGGTGCCGGGCAGGAAGCCGATGTCCTCGCCGACCGGTACCGTGGCGCGGGTGACGATGATCTCCGAGAAGCGTTTCGTCTCGAGTGTCTGCGACAGGCCCGCGGCGAGCGCGAGCAGCGTCTTGCCGGTGCCGGCCTGCCCGATCAGCGTCACGAAGTCGCACTCGGGGTCCATCAGCAGGTTCAGTGCAAAGCTCTGCTCGCGGTTGCGCGCGGTCACGCCCCACACCGCATTCTTGGCGTGCGTGTAGTCGCGCAGCACGCGCAGCACGGCCGACTTGCCTCGGATCTCGCGCACTTGCGCGTAGAAGGTCGAGCCGTTCTCCAGGTACACGAACTGTCCGACCAGCAGGTCCGCGACGATGGGACCGGTGATGCGGTAGAAGGTGAAGCCGCCGTGCTGCCACGACTCCATCGCCTTGCCGTTCTTGTCCCAGAAGTTGGCCGGCAGCGACAGGATCCCCGTGTAGAGGATGTCGGTGTCCTCCAGCACCTTGTCGTTGTAGTAGTCCTCGGCGGGCAGCCCCAGCACGCGCGCCTTCACGCGCATGTTGATGTCCTTGGACACCAGCACGACGTCGCGCTCGGAGTGGCGCTCCTTCAGCATCCGCACGACACCGAGGATCTGGTTGTCGGCCTTGCCCACGGGCAGGCTGGCCGGCAGCGTCACTTCCGCGGCCTGCGTCTGGAAGAACATGCGGCCGCGTGCGTCCTTGTTGCCGAGCGCGGACAGCGGAATCCCTTCCTCGATGGGTGTCTTGCACGACGCGACCAGCGAATCGAGCGTGCGCGAGACCTGGCGGGCGCTGCGTGCCACCTCGCTCATGCCCTTCTTGTGCGAGTCCAGTTCCTCCAGCGTCATCATCGGCAGGAAGATGTCGTGTTCCTCGAAGCGGAACGGGCTGGTCGGGTCATGCAGCAGCACGTTGGTGTCGAGAACGAACAGCTTCGGCGCCTCGGTCGAGCGGGTCTTGCGTCCGCTGGTGCGGGGCTTCGACTCGACCACGGCAAGGCGAGTGGCGAGTGACGGGCGGACGGCCGGAACTTCCGGTTTGCGCGCTTCGGGTTCCTGCGGTATCCGCTCGGTGCGCTCGAGGCGCGCGGCAGCGGCAGGGACGGGGACGAGGATCGTGGCGGGCTTGGTCGGCGCTTTCGGAAGTGGCATCAGCGGTTGGATGTGTCCGTCAGGGGTGAATCGGGTCAGGCAAGGGACTGCACGACGCTCAGGACTTCAGCTACATGGTCGGGCACCTTCACGCCGCGCCACTCGCGGGCGAGCTTGCCGGCCGCGTCGATCACGAACGTGCTGCGTTCGATCCCGCGCACCTGCTTGCCGTACATGTTCTTCATCTTCATGACGCCGAACTGTTTGCAGAGCGCCTCCTCCGGGTCCGAGATCAACTCGAACGGAAACTTCATCTTGGCCCTGAACCCCTCGTGCGACTTCAGGCTGTCGCGCGAGACGCCGACCACCAGCGCGCCCGCCTTCACGAATTTCGCGTGGCTCGCCGCGAAGTCCGAGCCTTCAGTCGTGCAGCCGGGCGTGTTGTCCTTCGGATAGAAGTAGAGCACAACGGTCTTGCCGCGGTGCGATGAAAGGCGGAACTCGCCGGCCGTGGAAGCGGCGGCGAAGTCCGGCACGGCCTTGCCTGCGCTCACGGTCATGGCTGGCTTTCCGGAATCAGGGCCGCGGCGACCTTGCGCCCCTCGGCCATCAGTATGTTGTAGGTGCGGCAGGCGGCCGCCGTGTTCATCGCCTCGAGCCCGATGCGCGCGTCTGCGAGCGAGCGTGACAGCCGGGGGTGCGGAAAGTGCTGCCTGGAACCGGTGCCGAGCAGGACCACTTCGGCGTTCAGGTCGCGCAGCCGCTCGAAGTCGGCCTCGCCAAGCGCCTCGAAGGACTCGACCGCCCACGCCTCGACTCGCTCCGGAGTGAGCAGGACGGCCGAGTCGTGGCGAACCTTGTTGATTTCGATGAAGCCGGGACCGTAGGCGGTAACGGCATTGAGCGCTGTCGGCGTGTCCGCGTGCAGTTTCAATCTGACCGAAGCTTCCTGTGCGCCCGACGCGTCCTGTTTCCGACCTCGGGGAACCGGGCCGGTATGTGGGGTCTTCGGGTACATTATAGGCACACGTTGCAGCGCACAAGCGAGTCCCGAGTCCAGGATTTCTGGTTCCGGTTGGCGGGCTTGCAACATTCTGAGGGTCAGGGAAAGATGGTCGAGTTTCCGCGCATCAAGCGCCTGCCGCCGTACGTATTCAACATCACCGGCGAGCTGAAGATGGCTGCGCGCCGGCGCGGCGAGGACATCATCGACATGAGCATGGGGAATCCGGACGGACCGACCCCGAAGCACATCGTCGACAAGCTCGTCGAGGCCGCCCAGCGGCAGGACACGCACGGCTATTCGGTGTCGAAGGGCATCCCGCGGCTGCGCCGCGCGATCAGCGCCTGGTACAAGGCGCGCTACGACGTCGACTTCGACCCCGACTCGGAAGCGATCGTCACGATCGGCTCGAAGGAAGGGCTGGCGCACCTGATGCTGGCGACGCTCGATCGCGGCGACACGGTGCTGGTACCGAATCCGAGCTATCCGATCCACATCTACGGGGCCATCATCGCCGGCGCCGACATCCGCTCCGTGCGGATGGACGGCCGCGTCGACTTCTTCGCCGAACTCGAGCGCGCGATCCGCGAGTCGTTCCCGAAGCCGAAGATGATGATCCTCGGATTTCCGAGCAACCCGACGGCGCAGTGCGTCGAGCTCGAGTTCTTCCATCGCGTCGTTGCGCTGGCGAAGCAGCACGGCATCTACGTCGTGCACGACCTCGCCTACGCCGATATCTGTTACGACGACGCGTACCCGAACAACCGGGCGCCGTCGATCATGCAGGTGCCCGGGGCGCGTGAAGTGGCGGTCGAGTTCTTCACGATGAGCAAGAGTTACAACATGGCGGGCTGGCGCATCGGCTTCATGGTCGGCAACAAGGACCTCGTCAGCGCGCTCGGCCGCATCAAGAGCTATCACGACTACGGCACGTTCACGCCGATCCAGGTCGCTTCCATCGCGGCGCTGGAAGGGCCGCAGGATTGCGTCGAGGAGATCCGGCGCGAGTACCAGCGGCGCCGTGACGTCCTCGCCCGCGGGCTGCACGAAGCCGGCTGGATGGTCGAGGTGCCGAAGGCGTCGATGTACATCTGGGCGGAGATTCCGGAGCCATACCGCGCCATGGGGTCGCTCGAGTTCTCGAAGAAGGTGCTCGCAGAGGCGAAGGTCGCCATCTCGCCGGGCATCGGCTTCGGGGATTACGGCGACGGCCACGTGCGGTTCGCGATGATCGAGAACGAGCACCGGACCCGCCAGGCGGTCCGCGGAATCAAGGAGATGTTCCGCAAGGACGGCCTGGTGGCGCCCCGGACGGAGAAGGCGGCCGCCTGAGGGCGGCTCACGGACAATTCGCAGCACCGCCGGTCGATCGTGGGCCGGCATCCCTGGAATGACGATGAAACCGATCAAGGTCGGCCTGCTGGGGCTCGGCACCGTGGGGCGCGGCACGTTCAGCGTGCTCAAGCGCAATCAGGAAGAGATCATGCGGCGCGCCGGGCGCGGCATCGAGATCGCGGCTGTCGCCGTGCGCGACGTGAACAAGGCGCGCGAGGTCGTCGGTCCGCAGCTTCCGGTCTTCGGCCGCCCCGAAGACGTCGTGCGGCTTCCGGACGTCGACATCGTGGTGGAGCTGATCGGAGGCTACGAGCCCGCCCGCTCACTGGTGCTCGACGCGATCGCGCGCGGCAAGCACGTCGTGACCGCCAACAAGGCGCTGCTGGCCAGGCATGGCAACGAGATCTTCGAGGCGGCCCAGGCGCACGGCGTGATGGTGGCCTTCGAGGCT
>JAOUJD010000006.1 GCA_029883565.1 Burkholderiaceae bacterium | reverse complement strand
CAGGTTGGCCATCGGCTGGCCGAGATCCGCGCTGAAGAACTGGTTGGACAGCGCGGTGAAGAGCAGCGGCGCGGTCTCTCCCGCGATCCGGGCCAGCGCGAGCAGCACGCCCGTGACCACTCCGGCGCGCGCCGCCTTCAGGGTGACCCGCATGATCATGACCCACTTCGGCGCGCCGAGCGCGACGGCCGCCTCGCGCAGCGCATTCGGAATCAGCGTGAGCATATTTTCGGTGGTCCGCACGACGACGGGGACCACGATCAGAGCCAGCGCCATCACTCCCGCGTAGCCGGAAAAGGTGCGCGTCTGGGCGACGATCACCGCGTAGACGAACAGGCCGATCACGATCGACGGGGCGGACAGCAGGATGTCGTTGATGAACCGCGTCACCTGGGCGAACCAGCCGCGCTGCCCGAACTCGGCGAGATAGATGCCGGCCAGGATGCCGATCGGCGTGGCGATCGCCGTCGCGCTCGACACCATGATTACCGATCCGACGATCGCGTTCGCCAGCCCGCCCTCCTCGGCATTCGGCGGCGGCGTCGACTGCGTGAACGTCTGCCACGACAGGCCCTTGACGCCGAGGATCAGCGTGTCCCACAGGATCCAGACCAGCCAGACGAGCCCGAACGCCATGGCCGCGAGCGACAGCGAAAGCGCGATCGCGTTGACCAGCTTGCGCCGCCGATGCAGTGGCAGCCGATAGTCGCTGTGCGCGACGTCCCGTGCGGTCATGTGCGCTTCCCCTCGTTGCGCTGCAGCCTGAACAGCAGCAGCTTCGACAGCGCAAGGACCACGAACGTGATGAAGAACAGGATCAGGCCGAGATAGATCAGCGAAGCCTCGTGCAGCCCCGGCGTCGCCTCGGCGAACTCGTTGGCCAGCGCCGACGTGATGGAGTTGGCGGCCTCGAACAGCGACAGGGTCTCGAGCTGGTTGAAGTTGCCGATGACGAAAGTGACCGCCATGGTCTCGCCGAGCGCCCGCCCGAGCCCGAGCATCACGCCGCCGATGACGCCCGCCTTGGTGTACGGCAGCACGACCCGCCATACGACTTCCCAGGTCGTCGACCCCAGCCCATAGGCCGACTCCTTCAGCAGCGCGGGCGTGACCTCGAAGACGTCGCGCATGACGGCAGCGATGAACGGGATGATCATGATCGCCAGGATGATCCCGGCCGACAGGATGCCGATGCCGACCGGCGCCCCCGAGAACAGCGCGCCCAGAACCGGCACGTCGCCGAACGCGCGCTGCAGTGGCTGCTGCACGTAGGTTGAAAGCAGGGGCGAGAACACCAGCAGGCCCCACATCCCGTAGACGATGGACGGGATCGCGGCCAGCAGCTCGATCGCCGTTCCGAGCGGACGCTTCAGCCACTTCGGCGACAGCTCGGTGAGGAACAGCGCGATGCCGAAACTGACGGGCACGGCGATCAGCAGGGCGATCAGCGAGGTCGCGAGAGTCCCGTAGATCATCACGAGCCCCCCGAACTCCTCCTGCACGGGATCCCACTTGGCCGTCCACAGGAAGGGGAGCCCGAAGTGCCTGATCGACGGCCACGCGCCGATCATCAGCGAGACGATGATCCCAACGAGCAGCAGCAGCGTGAGGACCGCGGCCCCCCGAGTGAGCCACGCGAAAAGGGCGTCGCCGAGTGTCCCCGCCTTGCGCAGCGGCGGTAGCTCGGGCATCTGCATGGGGATGTCGACTGGACGGGTGGGCGAGGATGAAAGTGTAGCGTCCAACGGGCGCCTCCCCGGAAGTGCGGCGCCCGAAGGCGCCGCGACACGGATAGCGGCGGGCCGGGAGCGCGGCCCGCGCGGGGTACGTCCCTTACTTGGCCGCGACGACCTTGCCGGTGCCGTCGGTGATCTTGCCCCAGCTCTGGCGGATCATGTCCTTGACCTGCTGAGGCATCGGCACGTAGTCGAGCTCTTCGGACATCTTGTCGCCGTTCGCATACACCCAGTCGAAGAAGCGCAGCACCTGATGGGCCTGCTCCGGCTTGTCCTGCTTCGCGTGCATCATGATGAAAGTGGCGCCTGTGATGGGCCACGATTCCTTGCCGGGCTGGTCCGTCAGGATCTGGTGGAAGGACTTCTTCCAGTCCGCGCCCGCCGCCGCAGCCTTGAACGTCGCATCATCGGGAGCCACGAACGCGCCAGCCGAGTTCTGCATCAACGCGTACGCCATCTTGTTCTGCTTGGCGTATGCGTACTCGACGTAGCCGATCGAATTCGGCAGCCGCTGCACGAACGCGGCAACGCCCTCGTTGCCCTTTCCGCCGGTTCCCGTTGGCCAGTTGACCGCGGTGCCCTCGCCGACCTTCGACTTCCACTCGGCGTTGACCTTCGACAGGTAGTTCGTGAAGATGAAACTCGTGCCCGAACCGTCCGCGCGACGGACAACGGCGATCTGCGCATCCGGCAGTTTCAGGCCGGCGTTGAGGGCGGCGATGGCCGGGTCGTTCCACTTGCTGACCTTGCCAAGGTAGATGTCGCCAAGCACGGCGCCCGTGAGCTTCAGTTGCCCGGCCCGAATGCCGGCGACGTTGATCACCGGCACCACTCCGCCAATGACCGTCGGGAACTGGACCAGGCCGTCCTTCGCGAGGTCTTCGTCGGTCAGGGGCATGTCGGACGCGCCGAAATCGACTGTCTTGCCGCGGATCTGCTTGAGGCCCGCCCCCGAGCCTACCGACTGGTAATTCAGGCGGACTCCGGAGGCCTTGTTGTAGGCATCGGCCCACTTGGCGTACAGCGGAGCCGGGAACGACGCACCGGCGCCGGTGATCTGCTGCGCCGACGCCGCTGCCATGGCGCCGACCGCGAGCGCGCCGGCGACGATTGACTTGAGGATCAGGTTTCTCATTGCGTGCACCCCTCGTTTCGTGACACATGAACTCATGGGTTGCAGTGTAGGTACGGAAAATGACAGTCCGGTTACAGGCAGGGGACATGTTGCCGTCCCGCCGCCCCCGGGACTCCCCACGTCGGCCACAGTGTCACGGACCTGTCACACTGCAGCCATAGCGTCGCCTTGTGACCCCGTCCCAGCCCAATCTCGTGCCTGACTTAGCCGGGAATGCCTATCTCGACCGCGAGCTGTCGCAGCTCGCCTTCAACGAGCGAGTGCTCTCGATGGCGGGCCGCGACCGCGTCCCGCTGGCCGAGCGCCTGCGTTACGTCTGCATCGTTTCGTCCAACCTCGACGAGTTCTTTGAAGTCCGCCTGTCCGACCTGACGGAAGAGATGCGCAAGGACAGCGCGACTCCCGCAGCGGCAACCTACCGCAGCATCCTCGCCCGGACCCACCGGCTGGTAAGGCGCCAGTACGCGCTCTACAACGAAGTCATCATGCCGGCGCTCGCCGCGCGCGGCGTCGTGATACTGAGCAGCGCCGACCGGACCCCGCCGCAGCGCGAATGGGTGAGTCAGTACATGCAGAAGGAAGTCCGACCCCTGCTGTCGCCGATCGGACTCGACCCGGCGCACCCGTTTCCGCAGATCGTCAACAAGTCCCTGAACTTCGTGATGCAGCTTGAAGGAAAGGACGCCTTTGGGCGGCACACGGCGATCGCGATCCTGAAGGTGCCACGCGTGGTGCCGCGCGTGATCCGGATTCCCGAGGGGCTGGCCGGGGGCAAGGTCGCCTTCGTGCTGCTGACGTCGGTGATCCGGGCTCACCTGCAGGACCTGTTCCCGGGCCGCGAGATCAGCGGGTTCTCACAGTTCCGCGTCACCCGCGACTCTGAACTCACGGTGGACGAGGAGGAGGTCCACAACCTGCGCCAGGCGATGCGCATGGAACTGACGCAACGGCACTTCGGCAACGCGGTCAGGCTCGAAGTGCTGCAGACCTGCCCGGAAGCCCTGCAGCATCGGCTGCAGCAGCAGTTCGCACTGCCCGACGATGCGGTGTTCCGGGTCGACGGTCCGGTGAACCTGGTACGCCTCAATCATCTGGTCGACCACTTGACGGCAAGCGACCTGCGCTGGCCGCCGTTCGTGCCGGCATGGCCCGGAAAGCTTGCCCGCGGCGTCGACATGTTCGCCGCCATAAAGCGGGGCGACATCCTGCTGCATCACCCTTTCCAGAGCTTCGAACCGGTACTCGAGTTCCTGAGGCAGGCCGGACAGGATCCGACCGTCGCAGCGATCCGGATGACGCTCTACCGGACAGGCATCAGTTCGGCCGTGGTCGACCTGCTGGAAGACGCCGCACGACGCGGCAAGGAAGTCACGGCGGTCGTCGAGTTGAAGGCGCGCTTCGACGAGGAGGCGAACATCAACCTCGCTGAGCGCCTCGAGGCCGTGGGAGCCCAGGTCGTATACGGCGTCATGGGCCTGAAGACGCACTGCAAGATCACGCAGGTATTGCGCCGCGAGCAGGTGGATGGCCGGCTGGTGCTCACTGCCTACGTCCATCTCGGAACCGGCAATTACCACGCGACCACGACGAAACTCTACACAGACTTCGGCATGTTGACCGCGCACCCGGACATCTGCTCGGACGTCGAAAAGGTGTTCATGCACCTGACCAGCCTGACCAAGGTGGAGCGACTGAAACATCTCTGGATGGCACCTTTCACCCTGCATCGCAACCTGCTGAAGGCGCTCGCCGCTGAAGTGGCGGCCGCCGGCGCGGGCAAGCCGGCGCGCGTCATCGCGAAGATGAACGCGCTCACCGACGAGGCGACCATCAACGCCCTGTACGCCGCGTCGCAGGCCGGCGTGCAGATCGACCTCATCGTGCGCGGCGCCTGCTCGCTGTGCCCCGGCGTGAAGGGACTGTCAGAGAACATCCGAGTGCGCTCGATCATCGGCCGTTTCCTCGAACACCACCGCATCTACTATTTCGAGAACCGCGGCGAGCCGGTGGTCTATCTGTCGAGCGCAGACTGGATGGGCCGCAACCTGTTCCGCCGAATCGAGATCGCGTGGCCCGTGCTTGATCCGAAACTCGCACGTCGCGTCGTGAAGGAAGGACTGGGTCCCTATCTGGAGGACACGATGGAGGCGTGGACCCTGCGTCCTGATGGCCGGTACCGGCCTCCGCGTCGCCCGAACGAAGGCGCGTCCGCGCAGGCAACTCTGCTCGCGGAACTCGCAGCCGACGTCGCGCAGGGCTGACGATGGACATCGTCCTCTGGCGCCACGCCGAAGCAGAGCCGGGCGAACCCGACCTGGGCCGGACGCTCACCTCGAAGGGAGAGAAGCAGGCACGCCGGGTCGCGGAATGGCTGCACGGTCGACTGCCCGAAAGCGCGAAAATCTATGCGAGCCCCGCCCGGCGTGCGCAGCAGACCGCAAACGCGCTGGCAGAGGTCGCGCATAGGAAGTTCAAGACCATCGCGGCGCTCGCGCCCGGCGCGAGCGCAGACGAAGTTCTAGCTTCGATCAAGATCGGCAACGCCAAGGGCACAGTGGTGCTCGTTGGTCACCAGCCCACACTGGGACAGGTCGTCAGCCGGCTTCTGGGTTCCGACGAGCGTGACTGGTCGATCAAGAAGGGCGGGCTCGTCTGGCTGAGCTGGCGCGAGTCGAACGGCGGCGCCGAGCCCGTGGTGCGCGCGGCGATCAGCCCCGACCTGGCGTGAAGCACTAGCGCGGCTTCAGGCTGAAACGACGCCCGACGCGCTCCCAGTGCGCGGCCTCTTCTTCGAGCAGGTAGTGGGTCAGCGGGTGCTCCGACAGCCAGTCCGCATCGATTTCGAGTTCGATCGACGATCCGAACCGGACCGAGCATTTCGGCAGGTCGAGCGTGCGGCGGGCGTGCGCGAAGATCACGGCCAGCCGCAGCGCGAGGATCTTCGCTGCGCGCTCCCGGTCCTCGAGCGCCGCGGCGACCTTCTTCAGGTTGCCGCGCTGGCCCAGCACGAGCGTGGAAATCCGCTCCTGGTCTGAAGTCGAGAAACCGGCCAGGTCGCTGTGCTGGATCAGGTAGGCGGAGTGCTTGTGGTAGTCGCCGTGAGAAACCGCGAAGCCGACTTCGTGCAGCATGGCAGCCCAGTGCAGGCGCTTCGCCATCTCTTCCGAACGCTCGATCGCCATCGCCTGGTATAGCGAAGCGGCGATCGACGCCACCCACTCGGCCTGGGCCCGGTCCACGTTGAAGCGCTTGATCATGCGCTCCGCGCTGGCATCGCGCAGGTCCTTGTGCTCCCGTCGCCCAAGCAGGTCGTACAGGACACCGAGGCGCAGGGCACCGCGCGCGGGCAGCATCCGCTTCACCCCGAGCGTGTCGAACACGGCCGACAGCACGGCGACGCCTCCGGCGATCACTTCCTGCCGGTCCGGTTTCATGCCCGCCAGGCGGATGCGGCTGACGTCGCCCGCGTCCAGCAGCGCCGCGCGCAGTCGCTGCAGTCCGTCCGCCGTGACGGTCCCGTCGCTCCAGCCCTGCGTGCGCATTATTTCCGAGACGGCGCCCACCGTGCCGCTCGAGCCGAATGCCTCTTCCCAGTGCTCGCTTGCGAACACGGTGATCGCCTCCTCGAGTTCCGCGGCGGCGGCGACCTGCGCCTTCTTCAGAGCCGAGCGATCGATGCGTCCGCCCCGGAAGAAGCGGATCGACGTGTTGACGCAGCCAACCTTGAACGACTCGGCGTGCTCGGCCGTGAATCCGCGGCCAACGATCAGCTCGGTGGAGGCGCCGCCGATGTCGACGACGAGCCGGCGCCGGTCCGATGGCGGCAGCGCATGGACGCAGCCTTCGAACACGAGACGCGCCTCTTCGCGGCCCGAGATCACTTCGATCGGATAGCCGAGCGCGTTCTGCGCCTCCAGCAGGAACTCGTTGACGTTGTGGGCCTGGCGCAGGGTCTGCGTGCCGACGGCGCGCACCTGCTCAGCCTTCATGCCGCGCAGCCGTTCGTTCATCCGCGCCAGCGTTTCAACGGCAACGGCAATCGATTTGCGGCTCAGCCGTCCGTCCGGGTCCAGTCCCGCGGCCAGGCGGACCGTCTCCTTCCAGTAGCCCAGGCGCGCAATGTGCGCGCCTTCGACGCGTCCAATCTCCAGGCGGAAGCTGTTCGAACCGAGATCGACCGCGGCGAGCTGCATGGAGAAAACGCGTGAAGGCGCGATGGCCGCAGAGGCGACAGCGACAGGGGTGGATGTACGCTGCGAGTGTAGCAACGCAGCGGTGCGGCACGACGCCAGGTGCGGCGACGGGAAAGCCAGCGCGGCTCGGTCACCAGACTTCTGTGCCGCGATCGCGAACCGGACCGGACCAGACCGGACGCCCGGAGCATCGGCCGCGCCAGGGAAGACCCGCGGTCACGGCCCATACGCAATTCTGCTCATTGGCGGTCACCAACCCGGAGCGTCAGCTTCACGCGGCGCTACGCTTATCGGGTGGGGCCCGGCCGCGAACGACGGTCCCGCATCAACTCGACAGGGCCGCGTGATGCCGGACAGCACCGAGATCGAACTGAAGCTGGCGCTCGTCAGGGGCACCGCGACAGCGGCGAAGCGCGCCCTGCGCGCCGCGGCCCTGCAACGCACCGCGATCGACGACGTCTACTTCGACACGCCTGACGCCGGACTGCGCAGGCGCGGGCTGGTCCTGCGGATCCGGCGCGATGGCGAGCGCTGGCTGCAGACCCTGAAGGCATCGGGCGCAAGCTCTGGCATTGTGCCCGTCCGCGGCGAATGGGAGGTGCGGCTCGAAGACGGGCCGTCCATGCCGGCGCTCGATCTCGAGAAGCTCGACATCGCGCCGCTGCGTGAACTCCTGAGCACGGGCTTCGAGACGACCGGACTGGCACCGGTCTTCCGCACGCGCATTACCCGGCGACGCGGCAACATCGTCCACGGAACGTCGGCGATCGAGGTAGCGCTCGACCGCGGCGAACTGCGCGCGCTCGTCGACGGCCATGGGAAGCGGCAGCCGGTGAGCGAGGTCGAACTCGAGCTGAAGTCCGGGCGGGCCGAAGACCTGCTCGGGCTCGCGTCGGCGCTGGTGCTTCGCAGGCAGGTCACGCTGGTGCCGGCGCTGCGCAGCAAGGCCGAGCGCGGCTATGCGCTCGCATCGTCAAGCCGACTCCCGGTAGTTCACGCGTCGGCGCGCGGGTTCGCACAGCACGTGACTCGCGGCATGACGACGGCTGATGCACTCCGTGCCGTCGTCCGCCATGGCCTCGGCATCGCGGTCGCCAACGCTGACGCCCTGCGCAGCGCGCCTGCAAGCGAACACGTGCACCAGGCCCGCGTCGCGCTGCGCCGAATGCGCTCCGCCGTCCGCCTGTTCGATCCGCGCGGAACCGACATGCCGGCGATGCTCGTCACTGAACTCCGGTGGCTGGCGCGACGGCTCGGTCGCGCGCGCGACTGGGACGTCCTCGCCGACACCACGCTGCCGGCGATCCTCGAATCCGCCGGGCTCGGCGACAAGCCGGCACGCACCCTGTCCAGGGCTGCACGCCGCACGAGGAACGGCGCGCTGGCGCGCGCCGTGGACGCGGTGAGCTCGCGGCGATACTCAAACCTGGTGTTGCACCTCGCACAATGGAGCCTGTCCGATCCGCCGGCCACAACGCCTTCGGTCGGCGCTGCGGCGGCGGGGTTGCTGGAGCCCGCCGCCGACCGATTGTTCTCGCTGGCCCGCCCGTTCGACCAACTCGGCGCGAGGCGCCGGCATCGTGTGCGCATCCATGCCAAGCGCCTGCGCTACGCACTGGACCTGCTGCACGAGATGCTGCCCTCGCGCAGCGGACAGGCCTACATCGACGCGCTCGCCAGCCTGCAGGACACCCTTGGGGAGATGAACGATGCCACCGTCGCGCACGTGCTGCTGCCTTCGCTGCATCCCGGACGCCAGTCCATGAAGGCGCTCGACAAGTGGTATCGCCGAACCGAGCCTGGGGTGGTGGCACGCGCGGCGCGCCAGCTGCGGGCGCTGCGGCGCCGGCCCAGGCCCTGGCACGCGGCGTAGCCCGTCGGCCGGCCGGATTTCGTGCGGTCAGTGCGCCGCCGTGTGCCCCACGACGGATGCGAGGCGGTGCGCCATTGCCTCTGCGATCTCCGCCTCGCTCGCCTCGACCATCACGCGCAGCACTGGCTCGGTGCCCGAGGGCCGGATGAGCACGCGCCCAGCGCCGTTCAGCTCCCGCTCGGCCTCCTTCACCGCACCGACCAGCCCCGCGTGCGTCGTCCAGTCGAAGTCACGCTCGACCTTCGCGTTGACAAGCGCCTGCGGCAGCAGGTTGAGATCGTGCGTCAGGTCGGCCAGCGTCCGGCCCTGCCGTCGCACCGATGTCAGCACCTGCAGGGCGCTGACAATGCCGTCGCCAGTCGTGTGACAGTCGAGCGTCAGCAGGTGGCCCGACGTCTCGCCGCCGAAGAGCCAGCCCTTTTCTTCCAGCATCTCCAGCACGTAGCGGTCTCCCACCTTGGCCCGCGCGAACGGCACGCCTAGCTCGCGCAGACGCCGTTCGAGCGCGTAGTTCGTCATCAGCGTGCCCACGACCCCCTGGACCGCGCCGTGGCGCATGCGCTCGCGCACGATCACGTAGAGCAGCTCGTCGCCGTTGTAGACCCGGCCCTCGCCGTCGACCATCACGAGGCGGTCGGCGTCGCCGTCCAGCGCAATGCCGAGGTCGGCGCCGTGCCCGCGCACGGCCTGCGCAAGCTGCCCCGCATGCAGGGCGCCCACGCCGTCGTTGATGTTCATGCCGTTGGGAGAGGCGCCGAGGGAAACCACGTCGGCTCCGAGCTCGTGGAACACGGGCGGCGCCACGTGGTAGGCGGCGCCATGCGCGCTGTCGACGACGATCTTCAGGCCCTTGAGGTCGAAGTCGTTCGGAAACGTCCGCTTGCAGAATTCGATGTAGCGCCCGGCAGCATCGTCCAGGCGCCGGGCCTTGCCCAGGCTGCCCGAACTCACGCACTGCAGCGGCTTGTCGAGTTCCAGCTCGATGGCCGCTTCAACCGCATCGGGGAGCTTCTTTCCGTGCGCCGAGAAGAACTTGATGCCGTTGTCGGGATACGGATTGTGCGAAGCGCTGATCACGATGCCCGCGTCGAGACGCAACGCGCGCGTCAGGTAGGCGATGCCGGGCGTGGGCAACGGCCCGCACAGCACGACGTCGACGCCAGCGCTCGACAGTCCCGCCTCGAGTGCGGCTTCCAGCATGTAGCCGGAAATGCGCGTGTCCTTGCCGATCAGCACCGCGGGCCGGTGACCGTCGGCCGTGCTCGTCAGCACGCGACCCGCGGCCTGGCCGAGCCGCAGCACGAACTCGGGCGTGATCGGCAACTCGCCGACCGTTCCGCGCACGCCATCCGTCCCGAAATACTTGCGGCTCACCTTGTCTCTCCCCGGGCTTGCCCGCCCTGCATGGCCTCCCAGACCCGCAGACCGTCGCGAGTCGCCGCCACGTCGTGCACCCGCACCACGCGGGCGCCCCTCTCGACCGCCAGCACTGCGCCGACGACCGACGCGGTCACGCGCTCGCCGAGCGCCCGGCCGGTGACCGCGCCAAGCATCGACTTGCGCGACATGCCTGCCACCACGGCGCAGCCGAGCCCCGCGAGGCGGGGCAGTTCGCGCAGCAGCGTGAAATTATGCTCGACCGTCTTGCCGAAGCCGAAGCCCGGGTCGAGCGCGATGCGTTCGCCCTTAACCCCCGCAGCCTGCAGCGCGGCAAGCCGCTGCCGCAGGAACCCGGCAACCTCCGCCACCACGTCGTCGTAGCGCGGCTCGACCTGCATCGTCCGCGGAACGCCCTGCATGTGCATCAGCACCACGCCGCAGTCGCTCGCCGCCACGACGTCCAGCGCGCCCGGCGCCCGCAGCGCGTAGACGTCATTGACGATCGCTGCCCCGGCGTCGAGCGCGGCCCGCATCACGTCCGGCTTGCTGGTGTCGACCGACAGCGGGATGCCGGCCGCAGCCAGGGATTCGATCAGCGGCACGACCCGGTCGAGTTCCTCGGCGAGCGGCACGTCAGCCGCTCCGGGGCGCGTCGATTCGCCGCCGATATCCAGGATGTCCGCGCCCTCTTCGATCAGCCGCTGCGCGTGCGCGAGCGCCTGCCCATGCGTCGAGTGCTGGCCGCCGTCGGAGAACGAGTCTGGCGTGACGTTGACGATGCCCATGACCAGCGGGCGCGCAAGAGACAGGACGCGCCCGCGCACCGACCAGCAGTCAGCGGCAGAAGGAGCGGGAGCCTGGTCGCGTCGCATGCTGCCATTCTAGGCGGGGCGTCCCGGGCGCCAGCCAAAGGAAAAGGGCCGGAGATCGCTCCGGCCCTTTCCGTTCGAGGCGCCGCTTCAGGCGGGTTGCGCCGCTCCCTCGACACCGCCGCTGGCGGACTTGCCGCCCGTCGGCGGCGGCGAGGTCGTCGACTTCGGCGGCCGCGGCGGCTTGCCGGCGATGATGTCGTCGATCTGCTCGCTGTCGATCGTTTCCCACTCGAGCAGGGCATGCGCCATCGCCTCGACCTTGTCGCGATTCTCCTCGATCAGCCGGCGCGCCAGCCCGTACTGCTCGTCGATGATGCGACGGATCTCGGCGTCCACCTTGCGCATCGTCTCTTCCGAAACGTGCGTGGTCTTGGTGATCGACCGGCCGAGGAAGACCTCGCCCTCGTTCTCCGCGTACACCATCGGGCCCAGCGCGTCGCTCATGCCGTAGCGGGTCACCATGTCGCGCGCCATCTGCGTCGCGCGTTCGAAGTCGTTGCTGGCGCCGGTGGTCATCTGGTTCATGAACACTTCTTCCGCAATCCGGCCGCCGAACAGAACCGCGATGCGGGACAGCAGGTACTGACGGTCGTAGGCGTAGCGGTCCTGCTCGGGCAACTGCATCGTCACGCCGAGCGCGCGGCCGCGCGGGATGATCGTGACCTTGTGCACCGGGTCGGACTTCGGCACCAGCTTGGCGACCAGCGCGTGACCGGACTCGTGGTACGCGGTGTTGCGGCGCTCTTCTTCGGACATGACCATCGATTTGCGCTCGGCGCCCATCATGATCTTGTCCTTGGCCTTCTCGAAATCCGTCATCTCGACGACGCGCGCGCTGCGCCGCGCGGCGAACAGCGCCGCCTCGTTGACGAGGTTGGCGAGGTCGGCGCCGGAGAAGCCCGGCGTCCCGCGCGCGATCACGTCGGCCTTCACGTCGGCGCCGATCGGCACCTTGCGCATGTGCACGTTCAGGATCTGCTCGCGCCCGCGGATGTCGGGCAGCGGGACCACCACCTGGCGGTCGAAGCGGCCCGGACGCAGCAGCGCGGGATCCAGCACGTCGGGACGGTTGGTCGCGGCGATCACGATCACGCCCATCCCGGTCTCGAAGCCGTCCATCTCGACCAGCATCTGGTTCAGCGTCTGCTCGCGCTCGTCGTTCCCGCCGCCCAGGCCGGCGCCACGCTGGCGGCCCACCGCATCGATTTCATCGATGAAGATGATGCACGGCGCATGCTTCTTGGCGTTCTCGAACATGTCGCGCACGCGCGCCGCACCGACGCCGACGAACATCTCGACGAAGTCGGAGCCGGAGATCGAGAAGAAGGGCACCTTGGCCTCGCCGGCGATCGCCTTGGCGAGCAGGGTCTTGCCGGTGCCGGGCGAGCCGACCATCAGCACCCCGCGCGGGATGCGGCCACCGAGCTTCTGGAACTTGGACGGGTCGCGCAGGAACTCGACCAGTTCGGTCACTTCTTCCTTGGCCTCGTCGCACCCGGCGACGTCCGCGAACGTGACGTTGTTGTTGGTCTCGTCCAGCATGCGGGCACGCGACTTGCCGAAGGAGAAGGCTCCGCCCCGCCCGCCGCCCTGCATCTGCCGCATGAAGAAGATCCAGACGCCGATCAGCAGCAGCATCGGGAACCAGGACACGAAGATCGTCGTCAGCAGCGACTGCTCTTCCTCCGGCTTGCCGAACACCTGGACGCCGTACTTCATCAGGTCGGACACCATCCAGGCGTCTCCCGGCGAAGTCAGCGTGTAGCGCGCGCCTTCCGCCGGCGTGACCTGCAGCGTGCGTCCCTGGACCTCGACGCGCTTGATCTTGCCCGCCTTGGCCTCCTCCAGGAACTGCGTGTAGCTCACGGATTCGACCGGCTTCTGCCGGTTCTCGAACTGCTTGAAAACCGTGAACAGGACGAGCGCGATCACCATCCAGATGGCGGCTTTCGCGAACATATTGTTGTTCAACGTGAGACTCCTTGTTGAGTCGGCTCTGGCGCCTGCATGGGCAGGACGCGGGGTATTCGGGAGCGCCCGGGAACTCGGCCCGACGGGCGCAGAAAAGGGCCTGAAGCCATTCTAGACCTGCGCCGACCCGGCATCCCTCAAGTAGAGGGCAACTCCCGGGGATTTCAAGGTCAATCAGGATCTTTCGTCGTCCCTGGGCGTCGGGAGTTCCCCTCGGGTGCTCCCGGGCACGCGCAACCCTCGCGCCAACAGGTAGACCTCGGCGGAGCTTTCGCGGGATGCGGCAGGCTTGCGGACGGCGACCGACCGGAAGCTGCGCTTGAGCCGCTCGACGTACTGGCTGTACCCGCTGCCCTGGAACGCCTTGACCAGGAAGACCCCCTCCGGCGCCAGGTGCCTGACGGCGAATTCGAGTGCAAGTTCCGCCAGAAGCAGGCTGCGTGCGGCATCCGCGGCGGCGATGCCGGACAGATTGGGCGCCATGTCCGACAGGACGGCATCCACCCGGGCACCGTTCAATTTCTGCTCGAGTTCCTGCTCGACCGCTTCATCCCGGAAGTCCCCGAGGATGAACTCGACGTCGGGCAGGGGTTCCATCGGGAGGATGTCAAGGGCGATCACCTTGCCGCTGAGCTGTCCGCGCCGGCTCAGGCGTTCGCGGATCACCTGGGTCCAGCTGCCTGGCGCCGCTCCGAGGTCGACCACCACCGCGCCCGGGCGCAGCAGCCTGTCCTTGTCGTCGATTTCTGCCAGCTTGTACGCCGCGCGCGAGCGATAGCCCTCCTGGACCGACCGCTTCACGAACGGATCGGACAAGTGGCGTTCGATCCACTCGCGGTTGGAGCGATGCTTCTTCTTGGCCTGGGGCATGGGGCCTGCGCACTCTTCCTTCGCCGCAGCGGCGTCGGCTTGAACGGGCTTCCTTGGGGGCTAGACTGTTACTGGAGGTCTGACAATGCCTGAAATTCAACTGACGCCGAAAGAGCGGCAGGCCCTCAAGGCCCGCGCGCATGGATTGAAGCCGGTCGTCCTGCTCGGCTCGGCCGGCCTTTCGCCGTCGGTGGTCAAGGAGATCGACCGCGCGCTGCTGGCCCACGAACTCATCAAGGTGAAGGTGCCGGGCGACGACCGCGCAGAGCGAGAAGAGGTCTTCGCGTCCGTCGCCGCGGACCTGTCGGCGGCGCGGGTGCAGGCGATCGGCAAGCTGCTGGTGCTGTACAGACCGGCCCCCGACAAGGACGAAGCGCCTGCGCCGGCACGAAAAGGGGGCCGCACGATGACGACCGGACCACGCTCTTCACCCAAGGCGCCGGCGCGTTCGCCGGGCATGCAGTCGCCGGCGAGCAAGCGCACCAAGGCCGGACGCCAGGAGGTCGAACGCCTCAACCGCGGAACGGCGCCGCGCCGGGAACCCGGAACGGCGCGCCGCGCGGCCGGGCGCAGCAACGCCCCCAAAGGCGGACGCGGCCGGTAGAAGGGCACGCCGCCTACTCGTAGGCGACGGACACGATCGAGTACGTGCGCTTGCCGGCCGGCGCGAGCACCTCGGCCGTGTCGCCTTCGCTCTTGCCGATCAGCGCCCGGGCAATCGGGCTGGAGACCGTGATCAGGCCGGCCTTGATGTCGCCTTCGTCGTCTCCGACGATCTGGTACTTGACGGTCTCGCCCGACATTTCGTCCTCGAGCTCGACCTTCGCGCCGAACACGACGCGGCCCGCCGCGTCGACCGTGGCCGGATCGATGATCTGCAGGCTCGAGAGCTTGCCTTCGAGTTCCTTGATGCGGCCCTCGATGAACCCCTGGCGTTCGCGCGCGGCGTCGTACTCAGCGTTTTCCGACAGGTCGCCCTTTTCGCGCGCCTCCTTGATCGCCTGGATGACGGCAGGGCGGTCGACAGCGCGCAGGCGCTGCAGCTCGGCCTTCAGTCGTTCGGCGCCCCGCGCCGTGATCGGAATTGCACGCATATCTTTGTGGACGCATTCGAGAAAAACAAGGCCCCGGCAGAGCCGGGGCCGCGAACTCAATGTAGCCAAAGCAACGGGCGCTTGCAACCGTCCCGCCGGACGAGCTCAGGCGTCAGTGCCCGGCGGCGGCCACGTCCACCTTCCGGCCGGCGCCGAGGCCGCGATGCAGCCCCTGCAAGTCGTAGACCTCGAGAGTGTCGAGATGCTTCATTCCCTCGATCGCGGCGCGCCCGCCCGAGATCGTGGTGTAGTACGTGACTCGCTGGGCGAGCGCGGTCGTGCGGATCGAGCGCGAGTCTGCGATCTGGCTGCGGACTTCGCTCACGGTCGTGATGACGAGCTGGATGTCGCCGTTCTTCAGCAGGTCGACCACGTGCGGCCGGCCGTCCTTCACCTTGTTGACCGCCCTGACCGGAATGCCGGCCTGTTCGACGGCCTGGGCGGTGCCTCGGGTGGCCACTAGGTCGTACCCCATGTCGTGCAGGAGGCGGGCGACCGAGACGCACTTCTGCTTGTCAGCGTCCTTCACGCTCAGGAAGACCGTACCCTTGACCGGCAACGACGTGCCGGCGCCCAGCTGCGACTTGAAGAGCGCTTCGCCGAACGTGGTGCCGACGCCCATCACCTCCCCGGTGGAGCGCATCTCCGGCCCGAGCAGCGGATCGACGCCCTGGAACTTGGAAAAGGGGAACACCGCTTCCTTGACGGAGAAATACGGCGGCACGATCTCCTTGTCCACGCCCTGCTGGTCGAGCGTGCGGCCCACCATCGCCAACGCCGCGATCTTCGCCAGGGGCATGCCGGTCGCCTTCGATACGAAGGGCACCGTACGCGACGCGCGCGGGTTGACCTCCAGCACGTAGATGGTCGCCTCGCCGTCCAGCTTCTGGATGGCGAACTGCACGTTCATCAGGCCGACGACCTTCAGCGCCCGCGCCATCTGCGCGGTCTGCTTGCGCAGTTCGTCGATCAGGGACGGCGGCAGCGAATACGGCGGAAGCGAGCACGCCGAGTCGCCCGAATGAACTCCGGCCTGCTCTATGTGCTCCATCACGCCGCCGATCAGCACGCGCTCGCCGTCGCACAGGCAATCGACGTCGACCTCGATGGCGTCGTCCAGGAAGCGGTCCAGCAGCACCGGCGAATCGTTGCTGACCTTGACCGCCTCGCGCATGTAGCGTTCGAGGTCGCGCGGATCGTGCACGATCTCCATCGCGCGCCCGCCGAGCACGTAGCTCGGGCGGACCACCAGCGGATACCCGATCTCCTCGGCGAGCCGCAGCGCCTCGTCTTCCGCACGCGCCGTCCGGTTGGGCGGCTGCTTAAGGTCCAGCTGCCGCAGCAGCTTCTGGAAACGCTCGCGGTCCTCGGCGATGTCGATCGAGTCGGGCGAGGTGCCGATGATGGGCACGCCGTTGGCCTCGAGGTCGCGCGCCAGCTTGAGCGGCGTCTGCCCGCCGTACTGCACGATCACGCCGTACGGCTTCTCCCGGTCCACGATCTCGAGCACGTCTTCAAGGGTGAGCGGTTCGAAGTACAGCCGGTCCGACGTGTCGTAGTCGGTCGACACGGTCTCCGGGTTGCAGTTGACCATGATGGTCTCGAACCCGTTGTCGCGCAGGGCGAACGCCGCGTGCACGCAGCAGTAGTCGAACTCGATGCCCTGGCCGATGCGGTTCGGCCCGCCGCCAAGGACGATGACCTTCTTCCGGTCGGTCGGGTTCGCCTCGCACTCGTCCTCGTAGGTCGAATACATGTAGGCGGTGGTCGTCGCGAACTCCGCCGCGCAGGTGTCGACCCGCTTGAAGACCGGCCGCACGCCGAGCTTCAGGCGCGCGCCTCGGACCTCCATTGGCTTTGCCGACAGCAGCGTCCCCAGGCGGCGGTCCGAGAAACCCTTGCGCTTCAGGAAGCGCATCTCGTCGGCGCTCAGGTCCGCCAGGGTGCGGCCCTTCAGGCGCCCCTCGATCTGCACGAGTTCCTCGATCTGCGCCAGGAACCACGGATCGATCGCCGTCTCCTCGAACACCTCCGACAGTGTCATTCCGATGCGGAAGGCGTCGCCGACGAACCAGATGCGGTTCGGGCCCGGCTCGCCGATTTCCTCGACGATCTCGTCGCGGTCGGTCGAATGTTCGTCGAGCCCGTCGGATCCGACTTCGAGGCCGCGCAGAGCCTTCTGGAAGGATTCCTGGAACGTGCGGCCGATCGCCATCACTTCGCCCACCGACTTCATCTGCGTCGTCAGGTGGTTGTCCGCCTGCGGAAACTTCTCGAAGGCGAAGCGCGGGATCTTGGTGACGACGTAGTCGATCGTGGGCTCGAAGGAGGCCGGCGTGGTGCCGCCCGTGATCTCGTTGCGCAGTTCGTCGAGCGTGTAGCCGATCGCGAGCTTCGCCGCGACCTTCGCGATCGGGAACCCGGTGGCCTTGGAGGCCAGGGCCGACGAGCGCGACACGCGCGGGTTCATCTCGATCACGATCATCCGTCCGTCCCTCGGATTGATCGAGAACTGCACGTTGCTGCCGCCGGTGTCGACGCCGATCTCGCGCAGGATCGCGATCGAGGCGTCCCGCATCAGCTGGTATTCCTTGTCGGTCAGCGTCTGCGCCGGCGCGACCGTGATCGAGTCGCCCGTGTGGATACCCATCGGGTCCAGGTTCTCGATGGAGCACACGATGATGCAGTTGTCCGCCCTGTCGCGGACCACCTCCATCTCGTACTCCTTCCAGCCGATCAGCGACTCCTCGATCAGCAGTTCGCGCGTCGGCGACAGGTCGAGCCCGCGCTGGCAGATCGTCACGAACTCTTCCATGTTGTACGCGATGCCGCCGCCGGTGCCGCCGAGCGTGAAGCTCGGCCGGATGACTGCGGGGAAGCCGAGCTTCTCCTGCACCGTCAGCGCCTCGGCCAGCGAGTGCGCGATGCCCGAGCGCGCCGAGGCGAGCCCGATGCGCGTCATGGCTTCCTTGAACTTCAGGCGGTCTTCGGCTTTCTCGATCGCCGCCGGGGACGCTCCGATCAGCTCGACGTCGTACTTGTTGAGGATGCCGTTCTTGTACAGGTCCATCGCGCAGTTCAGCGCGGTCTGCCCGCCCATCGTCGGCAGGATTGCGTCGGGCTTCTCCTTCGCGATGATGCGTTCGACGACCTGCCAGGTGATCGGCTCGATGTACGTGACGTCGGCCATCTCCGGATCGGTCATGATCGTCGCGGGATTGCTGTTGACGAGGATGACCTTGTAGCCCTCCTCGCGCAGCGCCTTGCAGGCCTGCGCGCCGGAGTAGTCGAACTCGCACGCCTGCCCGATCACGATCGGGCCGGCGCCGATGATCAGGATGCTCTTGAGGTCAGCGCGACGTGGCATCGTTCACTCGGGACACGGACGGTGCACGCGTCGCGGCGCGGCGCGCGCGCACCTCGCGTGGGTTGGCTTGCAGGCCGGGTTCGGGACGGTTCCGCCCCACGCCCGGGTTCAAGGACACGATGCAAGTCATCGGGCGGCCCCGTAGTTTCCAGGAGCGAGATGGCGCTCCACGAGTTCGATCAGGATGTGGATCACCTTGATGTGCAGTTCCTGCACGCGGTCGGCGTAGCGGCCGGCCGGCGTGACGATCGCGATGTCGGCCAGCTCGGTCAGCGGGGTGCCGGGGTGCCCGGTCAGCGCGATCACGCGAACTCCGATCCGCTGCGCTACGGCCGCGGCGGCGAGCACGTTCTTGCTCGTGCCGCTGGTCGAGATCGCCAGCAGGACGTCGCCCGCGCGGCCGTGCGCCTCCAGGAAGCGCGCGAACACCTGGTCATAGCCGTAGTCGTTGCCGACGCACGAGAGGTGGCCGGCGTCGCTGATGGCCAGAGCGGCGTAGCCGGGCCTGTCATCGCGGAAGCGGCCCGTCAGCTCCTCTGCGAAATGCATCGCGTCGCACATCGAGCCGCCGTTGCCGCAGGAGTACGCGCGCCCGCCCGCAACGAAGGTATCTGCCAGCAGGCGCCCGGCGCGCACGATGGTCGCGAGCGTGCCCTCGTCGCCATAGAGGCGCTCGAGCCCCGCCGCGGCGTCGGCGAGCGCGGCTCGCACTGCGGCGATGTCGCTCATCGTGTCGCCTCCCCGCTCTTCATCGTGCCTCCATCAGCTTGACGAACCGATCGAAGAGGTCGCCGATGTCGTGCGGTCCCGGGCTCGCTTCCGGATGGCCCTGGAAGCAGAACGCCGGAGCGTCCGTCAGCGCGAAGCCCTGCAGTGAGCCGTCGAACAGCGAGACGTGGGTCACCCGGACATTCGCGGGCAGCGACTTCTCGTCCACCGCGAAGCCGTGGTTCTGGCTCGTGATGTAGACCCGGCGCGACTGCACGTCGATCACCGGATGGTTCGCGCCATGATGGCCGAACTTCATCTTCATGGTGCGTCCGCCCACGGCCAGGCCCATGATCTGGTGGCCGAGGCAGATGCCGAACGTCGGCAACCGACGCGCGATGAACTGGCGTGCCGCCTCGATCGCGTAGCCGCAGGGCTCGGGATCGCCGGGACCGTTCGACAGGAAGATGCCGTCCGGGCCGAGCTTCAGCGCCTCGGCCACGGGGGTCTCGGCCGGCACGACCGTGACCCGGCACCCGCGGTCGGCCAGCAGGCGCAGGATGTTGTGCTTCACGCCGAAGTCGTAGGCGACGACGTGGAGACGGAAGGCGTCCGGAGTCACGTAGCCCGGCGTGCCGTCCGCGCGCGCGAGCCGCCAGGAGCCCTCCTTCCACTCGTACGGCTGCTTCGTGCTGACCACCCGGGCCAGATCCTGGCCCGCCATCCCCGGATAGCCCCGGGCCTGCGCAAGCGCGGCCTGCACCATGGCATCCGTCAACGGCTCGCCCTCGCCGGCCGCCACGATGCAGCCGGCCTGTGCGCCCTGCTCGCGCAGGATGCGCGTCAGCTTGCGCGTATCGATGTCCGCGATGCCGATGATGCCCTCGTCCTTCAGATACGTGGACAGATCGCGCTCCATCCTGAAGTTGGAAGGGCGCTGTGGCAGGTCGCGGATCACGAGGCCGGCGGCGTGCACCCGCGCAGACTCGACGTCCTCGCCGTTCACGCCGGTGTTGCCGATGTGCGGGTACGTCAGCGTGACGACCTGCCCCGCGTACGACGGGTCGGTCAGGATTTCCTGGTACCCCGTCATCGACGTGTTGAAGACGACTTCTCCCAGCGTCGTGCCGGGAGCGCCAATCGAACGGCCGCGAAAGACCGTTCCGTCGGCCAGCACCAGGGCCGCGACGGGACGCGGATCAACGATCAGGGGGGCCAACCGGGCTCCTTCGCACGACGAGGCGACCGCCGGCCGCCGCACCGCGATGCGCGGGATAACCGACAGAGGGCTCCCGCAAAATGGCTACAGATAAACTTGCGGATTATATCGTGACCGCAGCACCCGACCGGCCTGCACCAATGACCTCGCGCCTTGACGGCCTGAAACAGTGGACGACCATCGTCGCCGATACCGGCGACCTGGCGGCGATCGAACGCCTGCGGCCGCGCGACGCCACGACCAACCCGTCGCTGATCCTGAAGGCGGCGCAGAAGCCGGAGTACCGACCACTGCTGGCGGACACCCTGCGCGGGCACCGCGGCGAGGCGACGTCGGCCCAGCTCGATCGCGTGCTGGTCGCCTTCGGGGAACGCATCCTGAAACTGGTCGCGGGCCGCGTATCCACCGAGGTCGATGCCCGCCTCTCATTCGACGTGCGGGCCACGATCGAAAAGGCCCGTCACCTCGTCGCGCTCTATGAAGCGCTCGGCGTGGCCCGCGATCGCGTGCTGATCAAGATCGCATCCACCTGGGAAGGCATCCGCGCGGCCGAAGTGCTGGAGCGGGAGGGCATCCACTGCAACCTGACGCTGCTGTTCTCGATGCCGCAGGCGGAGGCCTGCGCGCAGGCCGGCGTGACCCTGATTTCGCCTTTCGTGGGCCGCATCTACGATTGGCACAAGAAGGCGGCTGGCAGCCAATGGAACGAACAGGCCATGAGCGGCGCGAACGATCCGGGAGTGCAGTCGGTGCGCAGCATCTTCGAGCGCCTCAAGGGCGGCGGCTACGGCACCGAGGTGATGGGCGCGAGCTTCCGCAATGTCGGACAGGTGCTGGCGCTCGCCGGATGCGACCTGCTGACGATCAGCCCGGAACTGCTCGACGAACTGGCCACCCTGACCGGCGCGGTCCCGCGCGCGCTGGACGCGGCGCGGGCGCCCGCGGCGCCGGCGATTGACCTGCCAGAGGGCCACTTCCGCTGGCGGCTCAACGACGATGCCATGGCAACGGAGAAGCTGGCGGAGGGCATCCGCGCCTTCGCCGCCGATACGATCAAGCTCGAGAAGATCCTTTCCGTGCTGGACTGATCCGTGCTGATCATTCCCTACCAGACCAAGTTCACCGCCCGGTCCCTGCCGCTGGTCACACTCGCGCTGATCGTCATCAACGCGCTGGTGTACTTCGCCTTCCAGAGCGGCGACCGCCAGGCCTACCGCCGGGCCGCGGAGTACTACTTCTCGTCCCAGTTGCCGGCGATCGAACTGCCGCGCTACGCGGCGGCGCTTGAAAGGCGCAGCGACCGCAAGTCGTTGCGCGTGCTGCGGGCGCTGCGGACGCAGCCCCAGAACGACGAGGCGTGGGCGATCGTGACCGCCATGCAGCACGACCGCGAGTTCATGCAGGACATGAAGGCCGGCGCCGTCGTGCCGTCGGCAGATCCCGCCCGCGCGGTCTGGCGCGAGCAGCGCACCCGGTTCGAGGCACTCCTGCAGCAGGTATTCACTGAACGCTTCGCGCTCGACCCTGACGGCAGGTGGTGGACCCTGCTGACCTACCAGTTTCTCCATGGCAACGCGATGCACTGGTTCGGCAACATGCTGGTGCTGCTGCTCGCCGGGCCCTTCGCGGAAGCCGCGCTGGGGCGCGTGCGCTTCCTCGCCGCCTACCTGATCAGCGGCGTCTGCGCGGGCGCCCTGCACCTGCTCGTCAGTGGCCAGACCCTGGTCGGCGCCTCGGGCGCAGTCTCGGGCGCGATGGCGATGGTCGCGGCGCTGTACGGGCTGCGCAAGGTGCCCGTCTTCTACTGGCTCTTCGTGTATTTCAACACCGCGCGGGTGCCGGCGCTGCTGCTGCTTCCGGTCTGGCTGGCCATCGAAGCCGTGCAGTGGGCGCTGTCGCCGGAATCGCGCGTGGCGTACACCGCCCACATCGGCGGCTTCCTGGCCGGCGCGCTGACTGCCTGGGTGCTGAAGCCCCGGGATGCCGGCAAGATCGACCGCATCCTCGACGAGCAGTTCGCCGACGAGCGCCGCAGCACGCGCCAGTCGACCCTGCTGCAGGAAGCACAGCATGCCGCTGCCCGCCTGGATACCCGGCGCGCGGCGCGCGCCTATGCGCAGTTGCTGACGGACGACCCGGGCAACATCGCGTACGCGACGGCCTACTTCAACATGGCCCTGCTCGGCCGCAACAGCGAGACGCTGCTCGACGCGGCCCTGCGGGTGCTGTGGATCCGCGCGCGCGGCGCCCGCACGGAACTGCGACCGGTCTATCTGCAGATGAGCCAGCCCCACGTCCTCGCGGTCCTGCCGGTCGACGAGCAGCTGCGGCTGGCACGTCGCCTGGTGGCCGCCCGCGAGGACGCGGCCGCGCTGCGTGTGGTGGATCGCCTGCTGGCCGACGACACGTTGAAGAACCTGTACGGGCGCCAGCTCGCCGACTGCCTGCTCGGCCTTTTCACGACGTACTCGAGGCATGGGCTGAAGAGCCAGGCAGAGCACGTGAAGGAGCGGTTGTCCTCGCACTTTCCGTCGCCCGAAGGCCTGGGCGGGATCGCGCCGAACAGCCAGCCGCCGCTCACGATGGGGGGAACCACGCGCAGCCGGAGACCCGCGGCCGGGACCGTCAATCCGCCGTCAGCCATCGACTTCGATCTCGACACCCGGATGAATCCGCGGCCGTAGGCGCCGGGGATGCTGGCGCGACTCCGCCGGGGTCGCGCACGCGAGCGGCGCTACTTGCTCATCCGCCGCATCACCTCGAGATAGCGCGACGCCTCGGCCGCAGCCGGATCGTCGGCATACCGCTTCACCAGGAACTCGAGGATGCGCGTCGCCTCGTCCGCCTTGCCCGCGTACTCCGCCATGATCTGGGCGCCGACGAGGTAAGCGCGGGGGATGTCCGGATGGTTGGGGTTCTTCTTGTCGAACCCACGGATCAGCAGGCCGGCCTCTCTCGGCTTGCCGGCGCGCAGCGCGGCCTGCGCCAGCGGAACGATGTTGACGACATCGCGCGGCGCCCAGTCGGCGCGGCGTGCGATCGCCTCTTCGTACAGTTCGAGCGCCTCCCGCCAGTTCTGCGACTTGACCAGCAGCGTCAGGTACTTGTCCACGTGGTCGTCGATGCGAAGTGAACTCCCCTCCGCCAGCAGCAATCGGTGCAGCCGCGCGTGCAGCGACAGATCGTTCGGCCGCTCGCGCAGATCCTCCGAAAGGAGATCGATCGCTTCCTTGATCTCGCCGGCCGACACCATCTGCCCGATCAGGGCGTCGCGAGTGCGCGCCTTGATGTTGACGGTGCGCGCGGTCGCCGTGCTGCGCAGCGACCGCTCGCCCGGGCCGAGCACCGAGATGTCGAGCCGATCCGCGTACTGGTACATCGCGTACCCGATCAGCGCGCAGATGACATAGGTGAAGTACCAGAACCCGGCCGACATGAAGAACACCAGCGCGAGGCCGCCGAAACCGAGTCCGGACTTCGGTCCGCCCGCGAGTCCGAGCGCCCCGCCACCAAGCCCACCGGCCACCCCGAGGGCGATCATCCCGTAGGTACGGCACAGGTCGGCGCAGAACACGAAACCCGCGAGCGCCGCATAGGGCTTGCCGATGCGCTTGACCAGCGCCACGAGTTCGCCGGGGTTCAGCGCACCGCGCAGGCTGCCCGTGATCACCAGCCTCATCGTGACTGCCGGTACGACGAGCACGAACAGCAGGAACCACAGGACGATCGCGACGAACTCGTTGCCGCGCGTGATGGCAGTCAGGATGCCGAACACCGCGCCGAAGACGGCGTTGATCGCGACGAACTTGTACGGAAGATACGGACTGACGAGATCGTCGTCCGACACCGGGTAGTCGCTGGGTCGCAGGAATCCCTTCGACGAGCGCTCGATGATCTTGAAACCGTAGCGCGCGCCGACCACGAGCACGGCCAGCAGCGCGAGGACGGTCAGCAGGACACCGAACGCGCCGAGGAAGACCAGGGCCAGCGCCACGACCGAGGCGGCGCCGAGACCGCCGATGTACAGCAGCACGGCGCGGTCGAGCGGCAAGGTGAAAAACTTGTGGATACGCTGCCAGAACGGCTCGACCGGGCCGGTCTCGGCGTACTCGTAGGTGGTGGACATCGCCGCCCTCGAAGTGAGTGGCTGCAGACTACGGCGGGCGCGAAGGCCTGTCTAGGTATTGATACCAAGCCCTGCCCAAAACCGTGCCGAAAAACTCACAGCTTTTCAGTTTCGCCGGCACGCGGCTGCCACCGCATCAGGTGCGCTTCCACGCGGCCGACGACCCCGTCGAGGACGAGCGCGAAGGCGGTGAGCACGAGGATCCCGGCCATGACGGTGTTGATGTCGAAAGTGCCCTCGGCCTGCAGGATCAGGTAGCCGACGCCACGCGCCGAGCCGAGGTACTCCCCGACCACCGCGCCGACGAAGGCCAGCCCCACTGAAGTGTGCAGCGACGAGAACACCCAGCTCGTCGCGCTCGGCAGGTAGACGTGCCGCAGCAACTGGTTGCGGCCGGCGCCCAGCATCCGTGCGTTGGCAAGCACCGTGGGGCTCACCTCCTTCACGCCCTGGTAGACGTTGAAGAACACGATGAAGAAGACCAGCGTGAAGCCAAGCGCCACCTTGGACGCGATCCCGAGGCCGAACCAGACCGCGAAGATCGGCGCGAGGATCACGCGCGGCATCGAGTTGAGCGCCTTGATGTACGGATCGAGGATGGCTGCCGCGATCGGCGACAGCGCGAGCCACATCCCGATGACGAGACCCGCCGCCGTCCCGGACGCGAACGCCAGGACCGTCTCCAGCAGCGTCACCCACAGGTGGCCGTAGATGTCGTGATCGGTAACGAACCAGTCCCAGATGCGGACGAAGATCTTGACCGGCTCACCAAAGAAGAACGCCGCCTGCCGGTCATTCTCGAACATGAAGGGCGGAATGAACCCGGGCGTGGTCATCGCCCACCAGAAGGCGAAGATCGCGAGCAGGACCATCACCTGCCAGAGCCGCAGGGTGGCGCTGCGCGGACGGAGGAGTTTCCACATGGTCAGCCCCTCAAGCCGCCAGCTTCTGCTGCGCGTAGCCCTTCAACACCTCCTCGCGCAGGACATCCCAGATCGCCTTGTGCAGGTCGATGAAGCGCGGCGTGATGCGGACTTCGGCAACGTCGCGCGGGCGCGGCAGGTCGATCACGAACTCGCCGATCGGGTGCGACGCCGGCCCGGCCGAAAGCACCACGACTCGATCGCTCATGGCGATGGCCTCGTCAAGGTCGTGCGTGATGAACAGCACCGCCTTGCGCTTGGCGGCCCACAGCTCGAGCACTTCGTTCTCCATCAGCTGCCGCGTCTGGATATCGAGCGCCGAGAACGGTTCGTCCATCAGAATGATGTCCGGATCGAGCACGAGGGTCTGCGCCAGCGCGGTGCGTTTGCGCATGCCTCCGGAAAGCTGGTGCGGATAGCGGTCGCCAAAGCCTCCCAGGCCGACCCGCTTCAGCCACTCGTCAGCCCGCGCGCCGGCGTCCGCCGGGCTCGCGCCCCGGAACTCCAGTCCCGCCATGACGTTGGCGCGCGCCGTCCGCCAAGGCATCAGCGCCTCCGTCTGGAACATGTAGCCGGCCCGCGCATTGATGCCGGCAAGCGGCTCGCCGAAGACCCTCACCGCCCCGGCGCTCGGCTCGAGCAAGCCCGCTGCCACGTTGAGCAGCGTGCTCTTGCCGCAGCCCGTCGGCCCCACGACGCTGACGAACTCGCCGGGCGCAATATCGACCGTCACATCGCGCACCGCCGTGTAGCGCTGGCTGCGGTCGTCGCGACTGATGAAGGTGCAGGTGACCCCGGTCAGGGACAGCGCGGGAGCGGTCATGGGAATCGGGCCGCCCGCGCGGCCCGGGAATGAAGCATCGCGTTCGAACCCGCTCTCAGCCCTTCGGATACTTCGCGTTGGCCTTGCGCACGAACTCGTTCGTGAACACCGCCTTCGTATCGATCTTCGCCTCCTTCAGCTTTTCGTCGACGCTCAGCAGGGCACGCAGGGCGGTCGCCGCGCCCTGCTCGGGGATCATGCCGTCGGGCGACAGCGCCCGCTGGGCCTTCAGGAACGCGTCGATGTATACCGCGCGGTCGCCGAGCAGGTAGCTTTCGGGAACCGCCTTGACGATGTCGGACGGACCGGCCTGCTGGATCCACTTGTCGGCGCGCACCATTGCATTGGTCAGCGCCTGCACGGTCTTCGGATTCTTGTCGATGAACGGAACCGGGCAGTACAGGGTGGCGGCCGGCATCGGGCCGCCGAAGATCCTGTCCGCCTCCGCGACGTCGCGCGTGTCGGACACGATCTTGATCTCGCCGCTGCGAGACAGGATCGTGATGACCGGATCGAGGTTGGAAATCGCATCGATCTGGCCCGAACGCAACGCGGCGACCGCGCCCTGCGAGGCGCCCACGCCGACGTACGACACGTCGCTCGGCTTCAACCCGGCCTTCGCGAGCACGAAGTTGCACAGGATGTTGGTCGACGAGCCGGGCGCCGTGACGCCGATCTTCTTGCCCTTGAGGTCGGCGACCGTCTTGTAGTTCGGCATGGTCTTGGTGCTGACGGCGAGCACGATCTGCGGCGCCCGCCCCTGCAGCACGAAAGCCCGCATCGGCTGGCCCTTGGCCTGCATGTTGATCGTGTGCTCGAACGCGCCGGAGACGATGTCTGCGCTGCCGCCGACCACGGCCTGCAGCGCGCGCGAGCCGCCCGCGAAGTCCACGATGTTCACGTCGAGGCCTTCCTGCTCGAAGAACTTCATCTGCTCCGCGACGGTCAGCGGCAGGTAATAGAGCAGGTTCTTGCCGCCCACCGCGATGGTCACCTTGGTGCGCTCGGGACCCTGCGCCGACCCGGTGGCCGGCCAGGAGGCCGCAGTCAGCGCGGCGGCGCCGGTCGCGAGCACTTCGCGGCGTGTGTACGTTTTCTTCATGCGGGTCTCCTTGTATGTGCGTATGTGCGTGTGTGCTTGTGCGCGCCCGTATGGCCGCGACTCGGGGCGATCTTAAATCACCCCCTCGTCGCGCAAGCCCTTGATCGCCGCCTCGTCGAGCCCCAGTGTGTGCAGCACCTCATCCGTATGTTCCCCGAGTCGCGGACCCAGCCAGCGGGTTTTCCCGGGCGTCGCCGACAGCTTGGGCACGACCGCCGGTACCTTCATGGGCGTGCCGTCCGGCAGGATCGCCTGCTCGATCATCCCGCGCGCCTGGAACTGCGGGTCCCGCATCATGTCGGCCACGCTGTAGATGCGGGAGACCGGCACATCGGCGGCGGCCAGGCGTGCCAGCGCCTCGTCGATCGCGTGGCAGGCACACCAGGCCTGGATCGCACCATCGATCTCGTCGACCCGCTTCACGCGTCCCTCGTTGCGCGCCAGCGCCGGATCATCGGCGAGGTCGGTGCGGCCGATTGCCGTCATCAGCCGGCGAAAGATGGCATCACCGTTGCCCGCCACGACGATGGCAGCGCCATCCGCGCACTGATAGGTGTTCGATGGAACGATCCCGGGCAGCGACCCGCCGGTGCGGCTGCGGACGATGCCGCACACGTCGTACTCCGGCACGGTGCTCTCCATCATGTTGAACACTGCTTCGTACAGGGCGACGTCGACCATCTGCCCTTCGCCCTTGCCGCGGCCCCCGGTCGCGTCGCGATGGCGCAGCGCCATCAGCGCGCCGATCACGCCATGCAGCGAGGCGATCGAGTCGCCGATCGAGATGCCGATGCGGACGGGCGGTCGATCCGGGTAGCCGGACACGAAGCGCAGCCCGCCCATCGATTCGGCTATCGCGCCGAACCCCGGCCGGTCGCGCATCGGTCCCGTCTGTCCGTAGCCCGACACCCGCACCATCACGGTGGCGGGGTTCTCGGCGCGCAGTTGCTCGTAGCCGAGTCCCCACTTCTCCAGCACGCCCGGCCGGTAGTTCTCGATGACGACGTCCGCCTCGAGCGCGAGTTGCCGCGCGATGCGCTGCGCGCGCGGGTCCTTCAGGTTCAGCGCGACGGACTTCTTGTTGCGCGCCTGCACGTACCACCACAGCGAGGTGCCCTCGTGCAGGTAGCGCCAGTTGCGGATCGGGTCGCCGGTCGACGGGTCCTCGACCTTGACGACGTCGGCACCGAACTCGGCGAAGATGCGCGACGCGAACGGCGCCGCGATCAGCGTGCCGAGTTCCAGCACCTTCACGCCGTGCAGCGGGCCGGCCATCTCAGCTCCCCGAAACGAAGATCGTCAGCGTCGCCAGCAGGCCGACCAGCCACACCACCGAGCGCGCCCAGTGCCAGTCGGCGAGGTAGCAGACCAGGTACACGGCGCGCGCCACGATGAAGATCACCGCCAGGGCGTCGATGCGGTCCTGCGGAGCGGCCGTGAGATGGGCGACGATCACGGCTGCCGCGAAGAACGGGAACGCCTCGAAGCTGTTGGCCTGCGCCGCGTTGGCGCGCGCGCGGAATCCCTGCTGCCGGTCGAGCCAAAGGCGCGGATGGCGGTTGCTGAAGCGCTCGCCGCCGGCCTTCGCGATCGAAGCGGCAACGTAGGGCATCAGGGCGGCAACGAGCACGCACCAGTAGGCAGTGGACATGATGGCAGCGGGCGCAGACGGGGAAGGACGAGTCTAGCGCCGGGCGCCCGTCAGGCCGCGCGCCGGTCCAGCATCGCCTGCGCGATCGTGTTCACGTCCGTGTACTCGAGTTCCGCTCCCGCAGGCACGCCGCGCGCCAGGCGGGTGACCTTGATCTGGGGATCGCGCTCCTTCAACAACTGGCCGACGTAGTGCGCCGTGGCGTCGCCTTCCGGCGTGAACGAGGTCGCGACGATCACCTCACGCACGATGCCGTCGGCGGCGCGCGCGAGCAGCCGTTCCATCTGGATTTCGCGCGGCCCGATGCCGTCCAGCGGCGACAGGCGTCCGAGCAGGACGAAATAGAGGCCCGAAAAGGACAGCGACTGCTCTATCATCAACTGGTCCGACGGCGATTCGACCACGCACAGCATGTGCCCATCGCGCTTCGGATTGCTGCAGGTCTCGCATACGGCCTGCTCGGTCAGCGTGTTGCAGCGGTCGCAGTGCCGGATCGTCCTGGTCGCCGCGAGCAGCGCCTCGCCCAGCCGTACGGCGGCATCCCGGTCGTGCTGCAGCAGGTGGAAGGCGATGCGTTGTGCGGATCGCGGGCCGATCCCGGGCAGATGCTTCAGCGCATCCACCAGCTTGTCCAGCGCGGGTCCGAGACGCATCGCGCTATCTCGACGCGGGCACGGGCGCGAAAGCCGCGGCGCGCCTCAGAACGGCAGCTTCATGCCCGGCGGCAGCGGCATGCCGGCGGTGAGCGCGGACATCCTCTCCTGGGATACCGCTTCGGCGCGCCGCACGGCGTCGTTGAACGCCGCGGCGACCAGGTCCTCGAGCATGTCCTTGTCGTCGCCGACGAGGCTGGGGTCAATCGCCACGCGGCGAACGTCGTGCTTGCAGGTCATCACCACCTTGACCATGCCGGCGCCCGACTGCCCCTCGACTTCGGTCGCGGCGAGTTCTTCCTGCAGGCGCTTCATGTTGTCCTGCATCTTCTGCGCCTGCTGCATCAGACCCGCAAGTTGACCCTTCATCATGTCGGTGGGTTCCGTGAGTTGTTCGTCTGTGTTCTGCCTTCGCCGGTCGAGGAAGCGCCGGGAGCAGGCCGCGTTCCACCCGGACTCAGGCGTCCTTCGGCCGGATCGACGCCGGGTCGACCGAAGCGCCGAAGTTGTCGAGCAATTCTCGCACGAAGGGGTCGCCGTAGATCGCTTCCTCCGCCTGGCGCTGCTTCTCGGCGCGCGCCCGTTCCGCGATGCCCGCCGCGGTGGGGCCGGCCGTGGTGCCGACCTCCGCGGTGAGCCGTACCGTCCTGCCGAGCGCCTGGCTCACGGCGGCCTTCAGCTTGTCGAGCGCACCCGCGTCGAGCAGCGTCTTCAAGGGAACGCGCAGTTTCATCGCATCGCCTTCATGCGAAACGAGTTCGCTGCGAGTCGCCAGTTCCTTCACGAGGCCGCCGACCTTGAGTCGCGCGACGAGCGCAGGCCAGTCGCCGTCGAAAGCGGCCTCGACCGCAACACGGGCCGGCGCCTTGGCGGCAGCGGCAGGCGCAGTCGCCCGCGGCGCGGGCGCGCTGCTGCGCG
>JAOUJD010000134.1 GCA_029883565.1 Burkholderiaceae bacterium | reverse complement strand
CCTCACCAACACCGAGTTCGGCATCCTCACCGCGACGCCGGTGCTCACGGGCTCGCTGATCCGCGTGCCGCTCGGGATGTGGACCGACAAGTTCGGCGGCCGCATCGTGCTGTTCTGGCTGATGATCGTCTGCGTGGTGCCGATCTGGCTGATCGGCTACGCCACCGAGTACTGGCAGTACCTCGTCCTCGGCCTGTTCGTGGGGCTGGCCGGCGGCTCGTTCTCGGTGGGCACGCCGTACGTCGCGCGCTGGTTCAAGCGCGAGCAGCAGGGCTTCGCGATGGGCGTCTACGGCGCCGGCAACTCGGGGGCCGCGGTCAACAAGTTCGTCGCGCCGGCGCTCATCCTGGGCTTCGGCTGGACGATGGTGCCGCAGGTGTACGCGGCCGTCATGCTCGGCACCGCGGTCCTGTTCTGGATGTTCAGCTACCACGACCCGAAGCACCTGGTCGACTCGAAGATCACGTGGCGCGAGCAGCTCGTCGCGCTGCGCGACCCGCGCGTGTGGAAGTACTCGCAGTACTACTCGATCGTGTTCGGCGGCTACGTCGCGCTCGCGCTGTGGATGACGCAGTACTACGTCGCCGAGTTCGGCCTGTCGCTGCAGACCGCCGCGCTTCTCGCGGCGGCGTTCTCGCTGCCCGGCGGCGTGCTGCGCGCGATCGGCGGCTGGATGTCCGACAAGTGGGGCGCGCACAAGGTCACGTGGTGGGTGCTGTGGGTGAGCTGGATCTGCCTGTTCATCCTCTCCTACCCGCAGACCGACATGACGATCACGACGACAAAGGGCCCGCTGACGTTCCACATCGGGCTCAACGTCTGGGTGTTCACCGCGCTGATGTTCGTGATGGGCATGGCGTGGGCGTTCGGCAAGGCGTCGGTGTTCAAGTACATCTCCGACGAGTTCCCGACGAACATCGGCGTGATCTCGGGCATCGTGGGCCTGGCCGGCGGGCTCGGCGGGTTCCTGCTGCCGATCATGTTCGGGATCATCCAGGACATCACCGGCATCCGCTCCAGCTGCTTCATGCTGATGTACGGCGTCGTCTGGGTCTCGCTGATCTGGATGTACTGGACCGAGATGCGCACGACCGAGGTCATCGGACCGCGCTCCAAGGCCTTCAGCCTGAAGGGCTGAGCCACAACCGCACAGGAAAGGGGAAGGGTAGACATGGCCAACGTCGCGCAACCGGCGGAAGCACCGAGGCGGACCAGCTCGGTCGACATCATCGACTGGCGTCCGGAGGACGACGCGTTCTGGGAGTCGACGGGCAAACGCGTCGCCAATCGCAACCTCTGGATCTCGGTGCCGAGCCTGCTGTGCGGCTTCGCCGTCTGGGTGATGTGGGGAATCATCACGGTCCAGATGCAGAACCTGGGCTTCCCGTTCACGCAGCCCGAGCTGTTCACGCTGGCGGCCATCTCCGGCCTGTCCGGCGCGACGCTGCGCATCCCCGCGTCGTTCTTCATCCGGCTCTCCGGCGGGCGCAACACGGTCTTCCTGACCACCGCGCTGCTGATGATCCCGGCGATCGGCACCGGCATCGCGCTGCAGGACAAGGCGACGCCTCTGTGGGCGTTCCAGCTTCTGGCGCTGCTCTCCGGCATCGGTGGCGGCAACTTCGCCTGCTCGATGAGCAACATCAACACGTTCTTCCCCAAGCGCCAGCAGGGCACTGCGCTGGGGATCAACGCGGGACTCGGCAACTTCGGCGTGACCACGATGCAGATCGTGATACCGCTGGTGATGACCACCGCCGTGTTCGGGGCGCTGGGCGGCGACGCGATGAGCCTGCTGAAGCCGTCCGGGACGCTGATCGGAAAGATCCCGGCGGGCACGCCGACGTACATCCAGAATGCCGGGTTCATCTGGCTGGTGGCGCTGGTGCCGCTGGCGTTCATCGGGTTCTTCGGGATGAACAACCTGCTCCCGATCTCCCCGAACATCGGCTCGACCGGGGCGGCGTTCTTCAAGATCATCCTGCTGTACGCGGTCGCGATGGGCACGGCGGCGATAGGCTTGTGGCTGTACCTTCCCAAGCCGACGGGGCTTGGCCTGCTCAACATGTGGATCGCGCTTCCACTGATCGTCGTCGGCACCCTCCTGGCGATGAAGATGGTCGCGTTCGGCGAGATGAAGCCGAACCTCGAGAAGCAGTTCGAGATCTTCAGGGACAAGCACACATGGGCGATGACGGCGCTGTACATCGTCACGTTCGGCTCTTTCATCGGCTTCTCCAACGCGCTGCCGCTCGCCATCACCGTCATCTTCGGCCAGAGCCATGTCGTCGACGCGGCCGGCGTGCTGAAGCACCTGCCCAACCCGAACGCGCCCTCCGCGCTCACCTACGCGTGGATCGGCCCCTTCGTCGGGGCGCTGATCCGCCCGATCGGCGGCTGGATCTCGGACAAGGTCGGCGGCTCGATCGTCACGCAGGTGATCTCGATCGTGATGGTGGTCGCATCGGTGGCGGTGGGCTACGTGATGATGCTGGCCTACGCGTCGGCCACGCCCGAGCAGTACTTCTTCCCGTTCCTCGCGCTGTTCATCCTGCTCTTCGCCGCCTCGGGGATCGGCAACGGCTCGACGTTCCGCACCATCGGCGTGATCTACGACCGCGTGCAGGCGGGCCCGGTCCTGGGGTGGACCTCGGCGGTCGCTGCCTACGGCGCGTTCGTCGCGCCGATCGTGATCGGTGAGCAGATCCGCGCCGGCACGCCGCAGTACGCGATGTACGGCTTCGCGGCGTTCTATGCGATCTGCCTGATCATCAACTGGTGGTTCTACCTGCGCCGCAACGCGTACGTGAAGAACCCCTGACGCCGCGCTGCGCATGACCGCAGCATCGATGGCCGCGCCGCTCGCCTACTGGAATCCGGAAGACCGCGCCTTCTGGTCCCGGGAGGGGGCGGGCGTCGCGCGCCGCAACCTCGCGGTCTCCGCCGTCGCGCTCGCGCTGTCGTTCGCGGTTTGGATGCTGTGGAGCGTCGTGGTCGTGCAATTGCCGCACGCGGGCTTCCGCTTCACCACCGATCAGCTGTTCTGGCTCGCCGCCGCGCCCGGGCTCGCCGGCGGCGCGCTGCGCCTGCTGTTCGCCTTCCTCGTGCCCATCTTCGGCGGGCGCGCGTGGACGACGATCTCCACGCTGCTGCTGCTCGTGCCGACGGTGGGGCTCGCCGTCGCGGTGCAGGACCCCTCCACCGGCTACCCGACGTTCCTCCTGCTCTCGCTGGCGGCCGGCATCGGCGGCGGCAACTTTGCCTCGTCGATGGCGAACATCAGCTTCTTCTATCCCGCCGACCGCAAGGGCTTCGCGCTGGGCGTCAACGCCGGCGTGGGCAACCTCGGCATCCCGCTCGCGCAGCTGGTGCTTCCCCTCGCCGTCGCCGTGCCGCTGTTCGGCGGGCTGGCCGGCGGCGGGCAGCCGTTCGGCGACGCGGGCGGCACGCGCGAGATGTGGCTGCAGAACGCGGGCTTCGTCTGGGTGCCGGCGATCCTGGCCGTCGCGCTGCTCGCGTGGCGCCGCATGGACGACGTCGACGCGGTGCGCGCGTCGCTGGGCGACCAGGCGGGCGTCGTGCTCCGCCGCGAGACGTGGATACTCGCCTGGCTCTACCTCGGCACGTTCGGATCGTACGTCGGCTTCGCCGCCGGCTTCCCGCTCGTGGCGGAGACGCAGTTCGCCGGGACGAACACGATGTTCTACGCCTTCGCCGGGCCGCTGCTCGCGGCGGTCGTCCGGCCGCTCGGCGGCTGGCTCGCCGACCGCCACGGCGGCGCGCTCATCGCGATCGGCTGCTTCGCCGCGATGGCGTTGGCGATCGCCGCGATGCTCGTCGGCTCCGGCGCCTACGGCCCCTTCCTCGCCTGGTTCGCCGTGCTGTTCGTGGCCAGCGGAATAGGCAACGGCGCGGTGTTCCAGCTGGTCCCGGCGGTGTTCGCGGGCCTTCACGCCGCGAAGCACGCGGACCCGGAGGCCGCGGCGCGCGCGGCGTCGATCGAGGCCGCCGCGGCGCTCGGGCTCGCCTCGGGCATCGCCGCGTTCGGCGGCTTCTTCATTCCCAAGGCGTACGGCACCGCGGTCGCGACGACCGGCGGGACCGGCGCCGCGCTGGTGCTGTTCCTCGTCTTCTACCTGTCGTGCATCGTCCTGGCGTCGTGGTTTCGCGCCCGGGCGCCGCAACCACGTTTCGCCTGAACCCTGGAGTCGTCGATGAGTCACTTTCTCGATCGCCTGATGTACTTCTCGAAGGACCGCCAGTCCTTCTCCGACGGCCACGGCGTGGTCACGAGCGAGGACCGCACCTGGGAAGACGGCTACCGCAATCGCTGGCAGCACGACAAGATCGTGCGCTCGACGCACGGCACCAACTGCACGGGGTCGTGCAGCTGGAAGATCTACGTGAAGAACGGCGTGGTGACGTGGGAGACGCAGCAGACCGACTACCCGCGCACGCGGCCCGACATGCCGAACCACGAGCCGCGCGGCTGCTCGCGCGGCGCGTCGTACTCCTGGTACCTGTACAGCGCGAACCGGGTCAAGTACCCGATGGTGCGCGGTGCGCTGGTGCGCCTGTGGCGCGAGGCGCGCAAGACGCTGGGCCCGGTCGAGGCGTGGAAGTCGATCGTCGAGGATCCGGCGAAGGCGAGGTCGTACAAGGCGATCCGCGGCCTGGGCGGCTTCGTCCGCTCGACGTGGGACGAGGTCAACGAGATGATCGCCGCGGCCAACGTGCACACGATCAAGGCGCACGGGCCCGACCGCGTGATCGGCTTCTCGCCGATCCCGGCGATGTCGATGGTGAGCTACGCCGCGGGCAGCCGCTACCTGTCGCTGATCGGCGGCGTGTGCATGAGCTTCTACGACTGGTACTGCGACCTGCCGCCGGCCTCGCCGCAGACCTGGGGCGAGCAGACCGACGTGCCCGAGTCGGCCGACTGGTACAACTCGACGTTCATCATGGCGTGGGGCAGCAACGTTCCGCAGACGCGCACGCCCGACGCGCACTTCTTCACCGAGGTCCGCTACAAGGGCGCGAAGACCGTCGCGGTCACGCCCGACTACGCCGAGGTCAGCAAGCTGGCCGACCTGTGGCTGCACCCGAAGCAGGGCACCGACGCGGCGCTGGCGATGGCGATGGGCCACGTGATCCTGCGCGAGTTCCACGTCGAGAAGCCGTCGGCGTATTTCGTCGACTACTGCCGCCGCTACACCGACATGCCCATGCTGGTGAAGCTCGTCAAGCGCGGCGGGCGCTACGTGGCCGATCGCTACCTGCGCGCGAGCGAGGTTGCGGGCGGCATGGGCGAGGCGAACAACCCCGAGTGGAAGACGGTCGCCGTCGACGAGCCGAGCGGCAAGCTGGTCGCGCCGCACGGCTCGATCGGCTACCGCTGGGGCCAGAAGGAAGGCGGCGACCTCGGGAAGTGGAACCTCGAAACGCTCTCCGGCCGCGGTGAGGACGTCACGCTGGCATTGACGCTCGGCGGCCGCAGCGACGAGGTCGTCCCGGTCGCGTTCCCGTACTTCGGCGGCATCGCCGTCGAGCACTTCAGCGAGAACGACCAGGGCGGCGACGTGCTGCTGCGCAACGTCCCGGCGAAGAAGGTCTTGCTCGCCGACGGCGAGGCGCTGGTGGCCACCGTCTACGACCTCGTGCTCGCCAACTACGGCGTCGACCGCGGCTTCGGCGGCCTCGCCGCGAAGTCGTACGCCGACGACACCCCGTACACGCCGGCCTGGCAGCAGAAGATCACCGGAGTGAAGGCCGACGACGTCATCACGGTCGCGCGGCAGTTCGCCGACAACGCCGACAAGACGAACGGCAAGTCGATGATCATCATCGGCGCGGCGATGAACCACTGGTACCACGCCGACATGAACTACCGCGGCGTCATCAACCTGCTGATGATGTGCGGCTGCGTGGGCCAGTCGGGCGGCGGCTGGGCGCACTACGTCGGACAGGAGAAGCTGCGGCCGCAGACGGGCTGGACCGCGCTCGCGTTCGCGCTCGACTGGGCGCGCCCGCCGCGCCAGCAGAACTCGACGTCGTTCTTCTACAACCACACCGACCAGTGGCGCTACGAGAAGCTCGACGTGAAGGAGATCCTCTCGCCGCTCGCCGATCCCAACGAGTACACGGGCAGCCTGATCGACTTCAACGTGCGCGCCGAGCGCATGGGCTGGCTGCCGTCGGCCCCGGCGCTGCAGACGAACCCGATCCAGGTCGTGCGCGACGCCGAGAAGGCGGGCGCCGACCCGAAGGCCTACGCGGTGGACGCGCTGAAGGACGGCCGCCTGCGCATGTCCTGCGAGGACCCGGACAACCCGGCGAACTGGCCGCGCAACCTGTTCGTGTGGCGCAGCAACCTGCTCGGCAGCTCCGGCAAGGGCCACGAGTACTTCCTCAAGCACCTGCTCGGCACCACGCACGGCGTGCAGGGCAAGGACCTCGGCGAGGAGGGCGGCCGCAAGCCCGAGGAGGTGGTCTGGCGCGACGATGCGCCGAAGGGCAAGCTCGACCTGCTGGTGACGCTCGACTTCCGCATGTCGACCACCTGCCTGTACTCGGACATCGTGCTGCCGACGGCGACCTGGTACGAGAAGAACGACCTCAACACCTCCGACATGCACCCGTTCATCCATCCGCTGTCGCAGGCGGTGGACCCGGCGTGGGAGGCGCGCTCGGACTGGGACATCTACAAGGGCATCGCGAAGAAGTTCTCCGAGGTCTGCGTGGGCCACCTCGGCAAGGAGAAGGAGCTGGTGCTGACGCCGCTCATGCACGACTCGCCCGCCGAGCTCGCGCAGGCGCTCGACGTCAGGGAGTGGAAGAAGGGCCAGGTCGACCTGATCCCCGGCAAGACGGCGCCGGCGATGACGGTGATTGAGCGCGACTACCCGAACACCTACGCGAAGTTCACGGCGCTGGGCCCGCTGATGGCGAAGGTCGGCAACGGCGGCAAGGGCATCGCCTGGAACACCGAGCACGAGGTCGAGCAGCTCGGCAAGCTCAACCACACCGTGCACGAGGAGGGCGTGGCGAAGGGGCTGCCGCGCATCGAGACCGACATCGACGCCGCCGAGGTGATCCTCACGCTCGCCCCGGAGACGAACGGCGAGGTCGCCGTGAAGGCGTGGCACGCGCTGTCGAAGATCACCGGCCGCGAGCACGCGCACCTCGCGATGCCCAAGGAGGACGAGAAGATCCGCTTCCGCGACGTGCAGGCGCAGCCGCGCAAGATCATCAGCTCGCCGACGTGGTCCGGCATCGAGTCGGAGAAGGTGAGCTACAACGCCGGCTGGACCAACGTGCACGAGCTGATCCCGTGGCGCACGCTGACCGGCCGCCAGCAGTTCTACCAGGACCACAAGTGGATGCTGGGCTTCGGCGAGGGGCTGTGCGTCTACCGGCCGCCGGTCGACCTCAAGACCGTGCACCCGATGAAGGGCCTGAAGGGCAACGGCAACCCCGAGATCGCGCTCAACTTCATCACCCCGCACCAGAAGTGGGGCATCCACTCCACGTACACCGACAACCTGATGATGCTGACGCTCTCCCGCGGCGGGCCGATCGTCTGGCTCTCCGAGGACGACGCGCGGAAGATCGGCGTCGAGGACAAC
>JAOUJD010000133.1 GCA_029883565.1 Burkholderiaceae bacterium | reverse complement strand
GTGGTGCGCGTGCTGCTGCGCGATGCGCTGGTGCAGGCCGGTGAACGGCTTGCCGTGCGACGGCAACACCAGCGTGTCCGCCGGCAGCAGCAACAGGCGATCGAGCGAGTGCAGGTAGCGCGGCAGCGGGTTGCCGTCGGGTTCGATGTCGAACACGCTGACGTTGGTGGAGATGCGCGGCAGCACCATGTCGCCGGACACCAGCAGCCGGTCCTCCTCGCAGAAGAGCGACACGTGCTCCGGCGCGTGGCCGAAGCCGACGATCACCTTGAATACCCTTTTCGCATGCGCCGGACCGACGGCGATCTCGTCGCCGTCCTGCAGCCGCCGGAAGCTCGCCGGGACCGACGGCACCAGCTTCGGGTAGTGGCCCGAGCCGCGGGCGCGCACCTTCGCCAGCGAATCGGGATCGGCGAGGCCGTTGCGGGCGAAGTGCCGCGCGGCCGAATCGCCCGTCGTCTGGTCGGCTCCGAGCGACAGGAAACGGCCGAATGCGTATTCGGTGGCCGACATCCACAGCGGCGCGCTCCAGCGCCGCCGCTCGCCGCCGTCGGCGAGCCAGCGAGCGAGGCCGAAATGATCCGGATGGAAGTGCGTGCACAGCAGCCGCAGCATCGGCCTGCCCTCGAACAGGCTGTCGAACAGCTGCTCCCAGGCCTGCCTCGTGACGTCGCTGGCGATGCCGCTGTCGATGACCAGGTAGCCCGCCCGGCCGTCGATCTCGTCGTCCAGCACCCACAGGTTGATGTGGTCGAGCGCGAACGGCAGCGGCATGCGGACCCAGTGCACGCCGGGCCGCAGAGTGACCCAGGCACCAGGCGCCGGGACGTCGGGCCATGGATAGTGCAGTTCGTGTTCCTGCGGGTTCAAGGCGCCAACTTGACGTTTACGGAAACTGACGCGATTCTACGGCGCCATGACCAAGGCGCGGGAACCCCGGGACAGCGCGACCTACTCCATCACAGAGCTGGCGCGCGAGTTCGACGTCACGCCGCGCGCGATCCGCTTCTACGAGGACCAGGGCATCCTGCAGCCGCAGCGTGCCGGCCGCTCCGGCCTGACCCGGGTCTACTCCAGCCGCGATCGCACCCGGCTCAAGCTCACGCTGCGCGGCAAGCGCCTCGGCCTCACGCTGACGCAGGTGCGCGAGCTGATCGACATGTACGAAACGCCGAAGGACGCGGCCGCGCAGGCTAAGCGCTTCATGGCGGTGCTGGCGCAGCACCGGCGCGCGCTCGAGCAGCAGCGCGAGGACATCCAGGTCACGCTGGCGGAGATCGGCCAGCACGAGGCGGAGTGCAAGCGGCTGCTGCAGCGGACGAAACGCTGACCGCGTGACCGCGGCCTCAGCCGGCCGCGTCGATCAGTCCGAGCAGGTCCGCGCCGTAGCGCTCGAGCTTCTTCTCCCCGACGCCGGAAATGCCCGCCAGGGCATCCAGGCTCGACGGCCGCGCCTCGGCGATGGCGCGCAGCGTGCCGTCATGGAACACGACGTACGCCGGCACCCCGTGCTCCTTCGCGACAGCGGCGCGCCAGTTCCGCAGGCGCTCGAACAGCGGCGAGTCCGCCGCCCCCGTATCGGGCGCCCCGCGCTTCGCCCTGCGCCGGCGCGCCGGAGGAGCGGCCTGCCGGCGCAGTTCGATCGTCCGCTCGCCGCGCAGCACTGCGCGGCTCGCTTCCGTCAGCCGCAGCACGTTGTATGTGTCGTAGTCGACTTCGACGATGTGCTCGGCCACCAGCTGCCGCAGCAGCAGGCGCCACTCGGCCTCGGACAGTTCGGCGCCGATCCCGAACGTCGACAGACGCGCGTGGCCGAACTTCCCGACCTTCTCGGTGGTCTTGCCGCGCAACACGTCGATGACGTGCGACGCCGCGAAGCCGAACCCGCTTGCCTGTTCACAGCGGTAGATCGTCGACAGCAGCTTGCGTGCCGGTTCGGTCGCGTCGACGAGCTCGGGCGGCACGAGGCAGTTGTCACAGTTGCCGCAGGGCGCACTGGCTTCGCCGAAGTACGCGAGCAGCCGCACGCGCCGGCAGTCGGCTGCCTCCGCGAGGCCCAGCATCGCGTCGAGCTTCGCGCCCGACAGGCGCTTGTAGGCGGGATCGGCGTCGGACAGCTCGATGAGCCGCCGCTGCTGCACGACGTCGGCCAGGCCGTAGGCCATCCACGCCTCGGCCGGCTCGCCGTCGCGGCCGGCGCGGCCGGTCTCCTGGAAATAGCCTTCGATGCTCTTCGGCATGTCCAGGTGGGCGACGAAGCGCACGTCCGGCTTGTCGATGCCCATGCCGAACGCGATGGTCGCCACCATCACCAGGCCGTCGTCGGCGAGGAAGCGGCGCTGGTTGTCCGCACGCGACGCCGCGTCCATGCCCGCGTGGTATGGCAGCGCCCGCACCCCGTGCGCAGCGAGGAAGGCGGCCACTTCGTCCACCGTGTTGCGGGCGAGGCAGTAGACGATGCCCGCTTCTCCCGCGTGCTCGTCGCGCACGAAGCGCAGCAGCTGCTCGCGCGGGTCGCGCTTCTCGACCACGCGATAGCGGATGTTGGGCCGGTCGAAGCTCGCCACGAAGATCCGCGGCGCGACCAGCAGGCGGTCGGCGATCTCGGCGCGCGTCGGCACGTCGGCGGTCGCCGTCAGGGCGATCCGCGGCACCTCCGGGAAGCGCTCGCGCAGCATGGCCAGCTGCCCGTACTCCGGACGGAAGTCGTGCCCCCACTGCGAAACGCAATGCGCCTCGTCGATCGCGAACAGCGCCAGTCCGGGGCCGCGCCGCAGGTCGTCGAGCAGCCGCAGGCAGCGGTCGGTCAGCAGCCGCTCCGGCGCGACGTACACGAGGTCGAGATCGCCGGCGCGCAGCCTTCGCTCCACCATGGCGGCAGCCGCGGCACTGAGCGAGGAATTCAGGAACGCCGCGCGCACGCCCGCCTCGTCGAGGGCCGCGACCTGGTTCTGCATCAGCGCGATCAGGGGCGAGACCACCACGCCGACGCCGCGCCGCATCAGCGCCGGGATCTGGTAGGTGACCGACTTGCCGCCGCCGGTGGGCATCAGCACCAGCGCATCGCCGCCGCCCACCACGTGGTCGATGACGTCGGACTGGAAGCTGCGGAAGCGGTCGTAGCCGAAGGTGTGCTTGAGGATGTACTGGGCGCTGCCTGGTTCCATCGGCGCAGGGTAGCGAAGTGCGGGTTCCCGTGGGGCGCGCCGGTGCAGGGCGAGGCGATACCATTCCGCTTCCCGGCCCGCCCTGGAGCACGCATGAGCGCCACCGAACCCGTCCCGTCGTCGCGCGAGTTCACCTTCGTGGGCATCGCCTACGGGCTGCACGTGACCGGCCTGTTCCTGATCTGGCCTGCGCTCGTCGGGATCGTTCTCGACTACGTCAAGCGCGGCGACGTCGAGGGAACGATGCTCGAGTCGCACTACACCTGGCTGATCCGCACCTTCTGGTGGTCCGTGCTGTGGGGCAGCGCGATCCTGGCCGGGATGCTCACGGTCATCGTGCCCAACGCGCTCCTGATCGCGGACCTCGCCCGCGCCGGCAATTACCTGGCGATCCCCTGGTCCATCATCCTCGCCGCCGTCCTCGGAGGCATCGGACTGTCGGTCGTCTGGTTCTGGGTCGTCTATCGCCTCGTCCGCGGCGTGCTCCGCCTGTCCGACGGGCGCCCGGCGCCCTAGGCCGCGCCTCCGCCCCGGTTGACGTTAACGTCAACGTAACATAGAGTTTTCGGCTCGAGCGGTCACGACCATGAGCTTCCAGCCCCGCAATCCCGATTTCGAGGCACGCGTGCGCGCCTCGTTCGCGCGGCAGCGCGCGATGGGCCTGATCGGCGCGCGCATGACGCGCGTCGAACCGGGTCACGTCGACATCGAGCTGGCCACGCGCGACGACCTCGGCCAGCAGCACGGCTTCGTGCACGGCGGCGTGGTGGGCATGATCGCCGACAGCGCCGGTGGCTACGCCGCGTTCACGCTGATGCCGGCCGACGCCAGCGTGCTGACGGTGGAGTACAAGGTCAACATGCTCGCCCCGGCGCAGGGGGAACTGCTGATCGCGCGCGGCGAGGTGCTGAAGCCCGGGCGGTCGCTGACCGTGGTCAGGGCCGACGTCTGGGCCCGCAGCGGCGGCGAGGATACGCGCGTGGCCGCCATGCAGCAGACGCTGATGGTCATGCACGGCATGCCGGACGAACGGATCTAGGAGACCGCAATGCAATTGCCCGGATTGGACTTCCAGCTCGGAGCCGACGTCGACGCGCTGCGCGAGGCAGTGCACGACTTCGCGCAGGCCGAGATCGCGCCGCGCGCGGCGGAGATCGATCGCAGCGACCAGTTCCCGATGGACCTGTGGCGCAAGCTCGGCGAGCTCGGCGTCCTCGGCATCACGGTGAGCGAGGAGTACGGCGGCGCCGACATGGGCTATCTGGCCCACATCGTCGCGATGGAGGAGATCTCCCGCGCCAGCGCCTCGGTGGGGCTCTCGTACGGCGCGCACTCGAACCTGTGCGTCAACCAGATCAAGCGCAACGGCAGCGCGGAGCAGAGGGCCAGGTACCTGCCCCGGCTCGTCAGCGGCGACCACATCGGCGCGCTGGCGATGAGCGAGCCCAACGCCGGCTCGGACGTCGTCAGCATGCGGATGCGGGCCGACTTCAGGGGCGACCGCTACGTGCTGAACGGCACCAAGATGTGGATCACCAACGGACCGGACTGCGACGTGCTCGTCGTCTACGCCAAGACCGATCCGCAGATGGGCGCGCGCGGGATGACGGCCTTCATCGTCGAGAAGGGGATGAAGGGATTCTCGGTCGCGCAGAAGCTCGACAAGCTCGGGATGCGCGGCTCGCACACCGGCGAGCTGGTGTTCCAGGACGTCGAGGTGCCGGCGGCCAACGTGCTGGGCGAGGAAGGCGGCGGGGCGAAGGTCCTGATGAGCGGCCTCGACTTCGAGCGCGCCGTGCTGTCCGGCGGACCGCTCGGGATCATGGCCGCGTGCATGGACGTGGTCGTGCCGTACGTGCACGACCGCCAGCAGTTCGGCCAGCCCATCGGCGAGTTCCAGCTGATGCAGGGAAAGCTCGCCGACATGTACTCGACGATGATGGCCTGCCGCGCCTACGTCTACGCGCTCGGCCGCGCCTGCGACGCCGCCTCCCCCGAGGCCGTCCGCAGCCTGCGCAAGGACGCGGCGAGCGCGATCCTGTACTCGTCCGAGAAGGCGACATGGATGGCCGGGGAGGCGATCCAGGCACTTGGCGGCAACGGCTACATCAACGACTACCCGACCGGCCGCCTCTGGCGCGACGCCAAGCTCTACGAGATCGGCGCGGGCACGTCGGAGATCCGGCGCATGCTGGTCGGCCGGGAACTGTTCTCCGACACGATGTAGCGAGCGCGATGAACCCCTGGCAGGCATCCATGGAGGCCCTGCGCGCCCGCACGCGCGAGCCTGGCCTGGCGGATCCTGCCGGGGCGGTGTCCCTGAGCGGCCTGGCGTTCCTGCAGGCCATCGTCGCCGGCGCAATCCCCGACCCGCCGATCACGCGCACCGCGACGGCCGAAGGCCGCCTGGTCGACGCCGACGGCAAGCTCAACTCGCACGGCACCTCGACCTGCCTGCTCCACGACCTGTAGCAGACCGGCGCGTGGAACCGCTCGACAACTCGGTCGTCAAGGACAGTCGCGTCGAGCGCTTCTGGCGCGACTTCTGCTCCGGGATCCGCCTGCCCGTCGACACGCCTTACCAGGCCTGGTACTTCGGCGACGGCCCCGCGCTGGCACACGAGCTGGTCGAACTGGTGCTGCACGGACCCAAGCGCGCGACGGCGGGCCTGTCCGCCGTCAACGACGAACTTCCGATGATGAAGCCGCAGGCGGACGGCTACTCGGTCGTCACCGAATTCGACGGCACGCCGCGCGCGGTGATCCGCACCACGGCGGTCGATCGGCGGCCCTTCCGCGACGTCGATGCCGCCTTTGCGTGGGACGAGGGTGAAGGTGACCGCACCCTGGCCGACTGGAGGCACGGTCATCGTGGTTTCTTCACGAGGGAGATGGGCGCCGTCGGCCGGACCTTCGACGAGGGCATGCTGGTCGACCTCGAGCGCTTCGAACTGCTCTACCCGTTCGACGCGGCGATGAATCCGGTCGACTGCGGTCCGCGCATCGTTCCGGCCTGCCTGCCGGGCGGGCTGGCCGCCAGTGCCGAACTGCAGATCGCCTACTACGCCGACCGCCACGGCTTCGGACCGGTCTTCGGGCGTGAGCGCCGGACCGACATCGCGCAGTTCCTCGCGGAGCACGACGCGGCGCGGGACGGGGTCTGGCTGCTCGTCGACCGCGGCCGCGTGCTCGGTTCCATCGCGATCGACTGCCGTGGCGCCGTTCCGGAGTTGCGCTGGTTCATCGTCGAAGAGGCGCTGCAGGGACGAGGGTGGGGAAAACGGCTGATGGCGTGCGCAATGGACTGGTGCGCGCGGCGGCATCCGCGCGTCGTGCTGCACACGTTCAGTGCGCTGACGGAGGCGCGCCGGCTGTACGAAGAGTTCGGCTTCGTCCGGATCGGGACCGAATCCACCTACTCTGGATGGGGTCCGACGATCGTCGACCAGGGTTTCGAGTGGCGACGCGACGCGCGGCAATCTGGAACAATCCGCCCCTGACCCCCACGCCCCCGCTCCGATGTCTCCCTTCGGCCTGCCCCTCGACTCGCTCGCGCTGTTTGCGCTGGCATCGCTGCTGCTGGCCGCCACGCCCGGTCCGGTCTGGCTGTACCTGCTCTCGCGCACGCTGGCGCAGGGGCGGCGCGCAGGCTACTTCTCGATGTTCGGCGTGGCGGCCGGGCTCGCCCTGCACGCGACGTTCGCCGCGTTCGGCCTGACCGTCGTGCTGCTGGCCGTTCCCCTCGCCTTCGATGCGATCAAGCTGGCAGGCGCCGCGTACCTGCTGTGGCTTGCGTTCAATACGCTGAGGGGCGGCGGCTTCTCGTTCACGCCGCAGCCGCTCGAGTCGGTGCCCGACCGCGTCCTGCTGCGGCAGGCCTTCGTCGCGGCGCTGGTCAACCCCAAGGTCGCCGTGTTCTACCTGTCGCTGTTTCCGCAGTTCGTCCAACCCGCGGCCGGCCCCGTGCTGGGCCAGAGCCTGCTGCTGGGGTCGATCCAGATCGCGATCGCTGCGGCGGTTGACATGAGTCTCGTGACCGTCGCCGGGGTTCTGGCAGCATGGTTCGCGCGCCGGCCCGCCTGGCTGCGCCTGCAGCGCTGGTTCCTTGGCAGCGCCTTTGGCGTCCTGGCGGTCTGGCTGGCCCTGACCCCCCGCCACCACTCGCCCTGACATGTCCGCCGTGGCCACCGACGTCCTGTTCGACCGTTCGATGCCGTCGCCCGCGCGCATCGCGCAGGCGATCCTCGACGGCTTCAATCGCCACTACCGGCGGTTTCGCTACGTCGCGCAGCAGGCCAAGCAGTTGTACGAGAACGGCGACTGGAAGGCGATGCAGGCGCGTGCGCGCGAGCGGATCGACTTCTACGACAAGCGTGTGCTGGAGGCGGTGCAGCGGATCGACCGCGAGTTCGACCTCGCCTCCCTGACCGACATCGAGCGCGACGCGCTGTGGCAGGCGGTCAAGCAGCAGTTCATCGCCCTGCTGGCCGAGCATCGCCAGCCCGAGTGCGCGGAAACCTTCTTCAATTC
>JAOUJD010000132.1 GCA_029883565.1 Burkholderiaceae bacterium | reverse complement strand
CTGGGTGAAGATCAAGAACACCAAGATCGACTCCTACCAGTGCGTCGTGCCCACGACGTGGAACGCGGGTCCGCGGGACGCGAAGAACCAGATCGGCGCGTACGAAGCCGCCCTGATGAACACGCCGATGGCGAAGCCGGAGCAGCCGGTCGAGATCCTGCGGACGATCCACAGCTTCGACCCGTGCCTGGCGTGCGCGACCCACGTGATGTCGCCGGAAGGTGAAGAGCTGGTCTCCGTGAAGGTTCGCTGAGAGGAAGCGCCATGGCATCCAACCAAGCAGTCGGTAGCGCTCGCGAGGGCCCGATGGTCGTCGACCCGGTCAGCGGCGAAGTCCTCGGAGGCAAGCTGCAGCAGGTGTACGTGTACGAAGCGCCGGTGCGCATCTGGCACTGGGCGATGATGCTCGCGATGCTCGTTCTGGCGCCCACGGGCTACCTGATCGGCTCGCCGTGGAACGGTGGCACCGGAGAGGCGACGTTCAGCTACTTCTTCGGCACCATCCGCCTCGTGCACTTCCTCGCCGCAGCGGTGTTCGTCGTCTCGTTCGTCGTGCGCGTGTACTGGGTCTTCGCCGGCAATCACCACGCGCGCTCGATCTTCCTGCCGCCGGTGTGGAGCGGCAGGTGGTGGAGCGGCCTGTTCCGCCAGATGGGTTACTACCTGTTCCTCAGGAAGGAGTCGCCCGCGTGGATCGGCCACAACCCGCTCGCGCAGATCGCGATGTTCGCGATGTACGTGGTCGGCGCGTTCATCATCATCCTGACCGGGCTGTCGCTCTTCTCGGAGCAGTTCGGCTGGGGTTCGGTGTGGATGAACCTGTTCGGCTGGGTCAACGTGCTGCTCGGCGGCTCGCAGATGGTGCGGCTGGTGCATCACCTGACGATGTACTACCTCCTCATCTTCGCGGTCATCCACATGTACATGGTGATCCGCGAGGACGTGATGAGCGGCGAGAGCGTGGTCGGTACGATGATCAACGGCCTGCGCACGTTCAAGGCGGGAGCCCACAAGGGCTGAGCCAGGACCGGGCCGCGGTCACCCGCGGCCCAACCTTCCAGTGGTGCAAGCCGTGCAAGCAGCCCGAAGCGCACGCCGGAGCCAGCCCAGTTCGCTGGGCGTTCCGGCGCGTCGTCCTCCGCATCCCGGGCAGTTCCTCGAGAGCCGCTTCCTCAAGCCGCTGGGCATCACCCAGACCGAGCTCGCCGAGGGACTCGGCGTTTCCCGCCGGCGCGTGAACGAACTGATCAACGGCAAGCGCGCCATCACGCCGGACACCGCCGTGCGCCTCGGGATGTACTTCGGCAACGAAGCCGCCTTCTGGATGCATCTGCAGGTGGCCTGGGACATGCACTCCGCGGTGCGGGAAGTGCGGGCCTCCGCGCGTCGCCCCTGATCGCGCGCGATCGACTTTCGTGACCGGTTGATGTAACTCAACCGGGAACCTGCTCTTGCCTGTACCGTCCCCTGTAACCCATCGCGTTACAGAGGAAGGCATGGACGAGCAGCGTGAAGTCCTGGTGCTCGGCATCGGCAACATCCTCTGGGCTGATGAGGGCTTCGGGGTCCGCGCGGTGGAGGCTCTGAACGCCGCCTACGCCTTTCCCGCGCCGGAGGTGCTGCTGCTGGACGGCGGCACGCTCGGGCTGAACCTCCTCGAATACGTCGAGGCCTCGCGCCGGGTCCTGGTGTTCGACGCGGTGGATTTCGGCCTTGCGCCCGGCACGCTCAAGGTACTGCGGGACGCGGAAGTCCCCCGCTGGGGCGCACGCAAGATGAGCCCGCACCAGAACGGCTTCAACGACGTCCTCGCCCTCGCGCAGTTGCACGGGCGCACTCCGGACACCATCGTGGCGATCGGCGTGCAGCCGGTGACCCTCGACGACTTCGGTGGCAGCCTCAGCGATCCGGTCCGCGCCGGCCTTGCGCAAGCCGTCGAACTCGCCGCGCGACAGCTGGCCGACTGGGGTTTTGCCGGCCGCCTGCGCCGCGCCGGCGAGAGCGCCGAACCCCTCAACGCGCAGTCGCTCGCCCTGACCCGATACGAAGGCGGGCGGCCGTCGGAGGACGATGCGTGCCGCGTCGGCGACCCGCGGCTCCTCGCGACGGCGCGTGGCACGCACTAGCCATGTGTGTCGGCATCCCGATGCGGGTCCTCAGCAGCGAAGACGGCATGGCCGAATGCGAGGGCCGCGGCCGGCGTGAACGCATCAACGCGATGCTGCTCGCCGACCTCGCTCCGGGCGCCTGGGTGCTCGCCTACCAGGGCTCGGCGGTCCGCGCACTGAGCGAGGACGAGGCACGGCAGACCAACGCCGCGCTGGACGCGCTCGACGCCGCGATGAAAGGCGGAGCCGACATCGACAGCTTCTTCGCCGACCTGCTCGGCCGCGAGCCGAGCCTGCCACCCCACCTGAAGGACAAGCCGGCATGAGCGCCCTCCCCGCCACGGCTCCCGCGATCCATCCGCTCGTAGAGCAACTGTTCACCCGCCACGGTTTCGCGCGCGTGGATGCCGACTCGATCGATGCCTGCGCCGCCGGACCCGGTCACTTGCTGCTGGTGTTCACCGAGGATCCTGTTCGCTTCAAGGAAACGCTGGACCTCGCAGTGATCGCGCCGGAAGTGGCGAAGGCGTTCGCCGGCCGGTTCCGGGCCGCGGCGCTGCTGCCGGCGGATGCGCGCAAGGTTGCGCCGCGTTTCGGGTTCGCGCGCTGGCCAGCGCTGGTGCTGCTGAAGGACGGCCAGTACGTCGGCGCGATCGACGGCCTGCGCAACTGGGAGGAGTACGTCGACGAGATGCAGCGGCTGCTGTCGGCCGAGCCGACGCGCGCCCCGTCGATCGGCATTGCGGTCAAGAGCACCGGCGCGGCCGGTCAATGTCACTGAGCGTCACTGAGGGCACGATGACGATGAAGACCTTTCCGATCCCCGTCCGCATGACTGGCGCCGGCTCGCACGTCGAGGAAGAGGAACTGCAATATCTCGACCTGCCGCGCGACATGCGCACGTTCGAGATGCCGAGCGTGCCCGAGGCCGCGGACAGCGTGGCGCTCGCCGCCGCACGCGACACGCTGGCACGCCTGCTGGCGATGATCAAGGAGTGGCAGCCGGGCGCACCCAACCCTGTGCTCGACATGCGCGGCGTCGACGCCGCCGCGCAGGTGGTCGCCAACCAGGTGCTGGGCGACGGGGAAGTCAGCATCCAGGTGAACGGCAATCGCACGCTGCACGTGCAGGAAAGCGTGTTCACCGGCGTCTGGCGCGTGGTCGAACTCGACGGCGCGGGCCAGTTGCTGGCCGACTGGCTCGAAGCCGCGCCCCTGCCGGCCGCGGTCCTCGCCGCCGCCCGTGACAGCGGACGCGAGTCCCTGATGCCGGTGGAAATCCCGGCCGGCGCGATGAACTCGCCCGCGCTGCTGCACGAACTGCAGGCCCAGCTGAAGACGCGGCGCGCGGGCCAGCCTCCGCACGTGGTCAACCTGACGCTGTTCCCGATGACGCCCGAGGACCATCTCGTCCTCGAGCGCGCCCTGCCGGTCGGGGGCGTGGCGATCATCTCGCGCGGATTCGGCAACTGCCGCATCACGTCGACCGCGACGCGCAACGTCTGGCGCGTCCAGTACTTCAACAGCATGAACACGCTGATCCTGAACACCATCGAGGTCGTCGAGGTGCCTGAAGTGGCGCTCGCCGCGGCCGAAGACCTCGCCGACACGCGCGAGCGGCTGGCCGAGCTGATCGACTGGATGAGCGAGTCCTGCGTGGCGTAGCGACGATGGATGCGGATGCGGGCCAGGACGGCCTGATCGGCCCCGCCGCGCGCTTCGAGTGCAAGGTGTGCTGGCATGTCTACGACCCCGCCGAGGGCGACCCCGTGTGGCAGATTCCGCCGGGAACGCCGTTCGCCGATCTCCCCGACCACTGGTCCTGCCCGAACTGTGCGACCACGAAGGACGGCTTCCTGCTGCTGAGCGATGACTGACGCCGCCCTTCCCGACACGTTGCTGCCCGATCCGTCGCCGCGCCTGAATGCCGCGTACCGGACCATCGCGGCCCGCATGGCCGGACTCAACTTCGTCAACCCGGCGATCGAAGTCGAGGCGGTGGGCTTCGCGCCATGGGAGTCCCACTGGCTCGGCGTCATGGTGACGCCCTGGTTCATCAACCTGATGCTGCTGCCGCGCGACCCGGCGGGGTGGACCTCGCTGCCGCAGGGCAAGACGCTGCGCTACAGCTTTCCTGCGGGCGACTACGACTTCATCTCGTCGCGCGACGAGACGGTCGGCGAGTACCAGATGTGCTCGCTGATCTCGCCGGCGCTCGAGATCCCGGACCACGCCGCGGCGCGGGAGGTGGCCGAACTCGCGCGCGCTGCCCTGCTCGATCCGGCCAACGCGCCCGTGCCGCCCGTCCCCGACAGCGCGGACGAAACTGCCGGCCCGCTGGCGAACCTGCACGAGCGCGCGGAGGCGCCGATGAGCAAGCGCGACTTCCTGCGCGGCCGCTTCCTGCGCGGGGAGCCGGCCGAATGAACCCGGAAGGCGACATCGTCGTGCGCCTCGCCCGCCGGGACCAGCGCGTGCGCGACGTCGGTGTGGCTTCGTCGCGCACCGGACTGCCTCCGCACCTCGTGCGCGGCAAGCCCGCTGTCGACGTCCGGCGCCTGATCCCGCTGCTGTTCAGCATCTGCAGCCGGGCCCAGGGCGCCGCCGCGGCGGCCGCCATCTCGGCCGCCCAGGGCGTCCCCGCGGTGCCTGCCGAGACGGCACGCCAGGAACTCGAGGTGATGCTCGAAACGCTCCAGGAGACCATCTGGCGCCTGCTGATCGACTGGCCCAGGACCATGGGCGAAGCGAGCCAGGTTCCTCCGGTCGCGCTGGTCCGTCGCGCGGCCGATGCGGTCACCGACAACGGAGTGACGCTCGACGCGATGCTCGCGGTGGTCGACATGGTCCTGCTCGAGCATGTCTACGGCGACCGCCCCGACGCGTGGCTCGGAAACACGGATCTGCAGGCGTACGACCAATGGGTCGAGAGCGCATCGACCCTGCCGGCGCGACTCCTGCGCCGGCTGCGCGACGAGGCGCCGGGGCTCGGCCGCAGCGACGTCGCGCTGATGCCCGACGCCACGCTGGAAAACCTGGTCCGGGCAGTCATCGGGGACCTGGACCTCGACCCGCAGTTCGTGCGGACACCACGCTGGAGCGGCCGGCCGGCGGAGACCGGTGCGCTCGCGCGCCAGCAGGCCGCACCGCTGGTCGCGCAATTGCTGGCACGCGAGGGCCGGACCGCCGCGACGCGTTTCGCCGCGCGGCTGGTCGAGCTCGCGACGATCGTCGACCAGCTGCGTTCCCGCGTCACAGGACGCCTGGCGCCGGTCCGCTCGCACGCCCTTGCGTTCGGCCTCGGCCTCGGACTGGCCGAGACGGCGCGCGGCCTGCTGCTGCACCGCGCCCGGGTCGAACAGGGGCTCGTCACCGACTACAGGATCGTCGCGCCGACGGAATGGAACTTCCATCCCGCGGGCCCGCTCGCTCAGGGCCTGCTGGGGCGACCGGCCGACGACGCCGAGCGGCTCGAGCGCGAAGCGCGCACGGTGGTGCAGTCGCTCGATCCATGCGTGTCGTGCCGGGTGGAGCTCGCCGATGCATGAGATGGCGCTCGCCGAGGGCATCGTGCAGATCGTCGAGAGCGCGGCCCGCGCCAACGACGCGCAGGCGGTGCGCGCGGTGTGGCTCGAACTCGGCGCCCTGTCTCACGTCGAGCAGGAGGCGCTGCGCTTCTCTTTCGACGTCGTGACGCGCGGCACGGTCGCCGCCGGCGCGCGGCTCGAAGTGCTGACGACGCCCGGGCTGGCGTGGTGCATGCCCTGCGGCGAGTCGGTGGACCTTGCCCGCCTGGGCGACCCCTGCCCGAAGTGCGGCAGCCACCAGTTGCAGGTGACGCAAGGCGAGGAAATGCGGGTGAAGGAAATCGAGATCGCCTAGGCGGTCCGGGAGATCGACATGTGCACGACATGCGGCTGCGGCAACGGCGAAACGAAGATCGAGGGCGACGCCCACCAGCACGAACACCGGCACGCCGACGGCACCGTGCACCGGCACGACCACGATCATGATCACCAGCATGACCCTGCGCACACCCACCGCGACACGGCCGCGCACGAGCACGTGCACGAGCATGGCCAGCACGACCACGGCCACGACCACTCGCACGGTCACGCGCATGAACACGAGCACGTGCTGCCGGACGGCACCGTGGTACGCCACAGCCACGACCACGGCGGCGTGGCGGCCCATGGCGATCACGTGCACTTCGGCGTCGGCGCGGCGCATGCGCACGCGCCCGGCCTGTCGCAGTCGCGCATGGTGCAGATCGAACAGGACATCCTGGCCAAGAACGACCGGCACGCGCGCTTCAACCGGGAATTCCTGGCCGAGCGCGGCATCTTCGCGGTCAACCTCGTGTCGAGTCCCGGTTCGGGCAAGACCACGCTGCTCACCGAATCGATCGCCCGCCTGCTGCCGTCGCTGCCGGTCACGGTGATCGAAGGCGACCAGCAGACCGCCAACGACGCCGAGCGCATCCGCGCGACCGGCGCCCGCGCCCTGCAGATCAACACCGGCAAGGGCTGCCACCTCGATGCGAGCATGGTCGAGCGAGGGCTCGAGCGCCTGCAGCCGCCCGACGAGTCGGTGCTGTTCATCGAGAACGTCGGCAACCTCGTGTGCCCGGCCGCCTTCGACCTCGGGGAAGCCCACAAGGTCGTCGTCCTGTCGGTGACCGAAGGCGAGGACAAGCCGCTGAAATACCCCGACATGTTCCGCGCCGCCACGCTGATGCTGCTGAACAAGGTCGACCTGCTGCCCTACCTCGACTTCGACGTCGCCCGCTGCATCGAGTACGCGCGCCGCGTGAACCCCGCGATCGAGGTCATGCAGGTATCGGCCACCAAGGGCGACGGCATGGACGCCTGGCTGGCCTGGGTGAAGCTGCACGCCGTGACCGCGCGCCATGCGCGGGTTGCGCCGAAATCGGTCGCCGCCGAATAGGCACCGCCCCATGTCCGCCCTGCTCGCCCCCGCCCACCAGCGTCGCCGCCTGCGCGTACGCGGCCAGGTGCAGGGCGTCGGCTTCCGTCCGCACGTGTTCCGGCTGGCATCGGAGCTTGGGCTGGCCGGGTTCGTGCTGAACGACGGCGCAGGCGTCGACATCGAAGTCGAAGGCCGCGACGCGCTCCTCGACCGGTTCATGGCCCGCCTGCGCGCCGACGTGCCCGCACTGGCGCGCATCGACAGCGTCGACGTGACGACCCTGCCCCCGCGCGGGGACGCAGCGTTCGAGATCGTCGCCAGCGCGGCCGGACCCGTATCGACGGGCATCACGCCTGACGCCGGCGTCTGTGCCGACTGCCTCGCGGACATGCTCGATCCCGGCAACCGCCGCTGGCGCTACGCGTTCACCAACTGCACGCACTGTGGGCCGCGCTACACCATCACCGCGCGCCTTCCGTACGACCGGCCGAACACCAGCATGGCGCGCTTCACCCAGTGTCCGGCGTGCCAGGCCGAGTACGACACGCCGTCCGATCGTCGCTTCCACGCGCAGCCCAATGCCTGCCCTGAATGCGGGCCACGGCTGCGACTGCTGGACCCGACGGGGCATGTCCTCGACGTCGACGACCCGCTTGCCGCCGCCGTCGCCCGGCTTCGCGCCGGCGACATCGTCGCGCTCAAGGGCCTGGGCGGCTTCCACCTGGTCTGCG